>JALYPE010000109.1 GCA_030856525.1 Pseudomonadota bacterium
GTGCCTGACACACCGCAGATAGAGGTTTTAGGGCCGCTTCGCGACCCAGCGGGAATAAATCCCCTCGCCACATAAATCCCCTCACAAAAAACGGCGTTGCTCAGCAACTGCACAACGCGTTATCCAGCACCCCGAGCAACTCCAGCGGGTGATCGATCACGGCGTCGGCGCCCCAGTGCTTCGGGTTGTCATCCGGGTGAATGTAGCCGTAGCTCACCGCGCAGGTCTTGGTCCCGGCATCACGGCCGGATTCGATGTCGCGCAAATCATCGCCGATAAACAGCACGCTGGCAGGGTCCAGATCCAGCAGCTTGCACGCCAGCGTCAGCGGTTCCGGGTCTGGCTTGCTGTTGGTCACATGATCCGGGCAGATCAACACTTTCGAGCGCTCGGCCAACCCCAGTTGCTGCATGATCGGCTCGGCAAAGCGCACCGGTTTATTGGTGACCACGCCCCAGATCAGATTGGCTTGCTCGATTTTCTCCAGCACTTCGGCCATGCCATCGAACAGGTGGCTATGCACCGCGCAACCCTTGAGATAACGGTCAAGAAACTCCTGGCGCAATGCCTCGAACCCCGGTGATTCCGGGTCCATGGAGAAGGTCGCGGCAACCATCGCCCGCGCACCGCCGGAAATTTCGTCGCGAATGTACTGCGGGTTCACCGGCGGCAGGCCGCGATCGGCACGCATCGCCTGGGCGATCGCAATGAAGTCCGGCGCGGTGTCGAGCAGCGTGCCGTCCATGTCGAAAAGAACCGCTCTGAGACGCATCGTTTACTCCTCGCGCAGGGTCTGGATCATGTAATTGACGTCCACGTCGGACGCCAGTTTGTAGTGTTTGGTCAGTGGATTGTAAGTCAGGCCAATGATGTCCTTTACGGTCAGGCCGGCCATGCGGCTCCAGGCACCCAGCTCGGAAGGGCGGATGAATTTCTTGAAGTCGTGGGTGCCGCGCGGCAGCAACTTCATGATGTATTCAGCGCCAATGATGGCGAACAGGTACGCCTTCGGGTTGCGGTTGATGGTGGAGAAAAACACCTGGCCGCCCGGTTTGACCATTTTGTAGCAGGCGCGAATCACCGACGATGGATCCGGCACGTGCTCAAGCATTTCCAGGCACGTCACCACGTCAAACTGCTCAGGCATCTCTTCTGCCAGTGCTTCGGCGGTGATCTGCCGATATTCGACGGTCACGCCCGATTCAAGCTGATGCAGCTGCGCGACCGCCAGCGGTGCTTCGCCCATGTCGATGCCCATCACGGTCGCGCCGCGTTGCGCCATGGCTTCGCTGAGGATGCCGCCGCCGCAACCGACGTCGAGGACTTTCTTGCAGGCCAGGCTGACGCGCTCGTCAATCCAGTTGACTCGCAGCGGGTTGATGTCGTGCAGCGGCTTGAATTCGCTTTCGCGGTCCCACCAGCGATGGGCCAGCGCTTCGAATTTGGCGATCTCGGCGTAGTCGACGTTGCTCATGTTCAATCCTCTAAAACCTGAAAAATCCTGTTGCCCCGGCGTTCGGTCCGGGGGGCTTACAATTCGTTCTGACCGCTGATGCGCTGGCCCCAGGCCTTGGCGGTGGCGGCCAGCTGTTGTTCGTCCATGCGTGTCAGGCGGCGCTCGTCGAGCAACTGCTTGCCGGCGACCCACAGGTGTTTCACGCAATCGCGACCGGTGGCATATATAAGCTGCGACACCGGGTCGTAGACCGGTTGCTGCGCCAGCCCGGACAGGTCAAACGCGACCATGTCTGCCGCTTTGCCGATTTCCAGCGAACCCACGTCCGCCTCGATCCCCAGCGCGCGGGCGCCGTTTAGCGTGGCCATGCGCAGCGCGCGGTGGGCGTCCAGCGCCGTGGCCGAGCCGGCAACCGCTTTCGCCAGCAACGCGGCGGTGCGGGTTTCGCCGAGCAAGTCGAGGTCATTGTTGCTGGCCGCGCCGTCAGTGCCGATAGCGACATTGACACCTGCCTGCCACAAACGCTCAACCGGGCAGAAACCGCTGGCCAGTTTAAGGTTCGACTCCGGACAATGAATCACATTGGTGTTGCTTTCTACCAGCATCCCCAGGTCTTCTTCGCTGATCTGGGTCATGTGCACCGCCTGAAAGCGCGGGCCCAGCAGGCCGAGACGTTCGAGACGCGCCACTGGCCGTTCACCCGTCTGCTCGACCGCTTGCTGCACCTCGAATGCAGTTTCGTGCACGTGCATGTGGATCGACGCGTCAAGCTCTTCGGCGATCACCCGGATCTTCTCAAGGTTTTCATCGCCGACGGTGTAGGGCGCGTGCGGGCCGAATGTCACTTTGATGCGTTCGTGATGCTTGAGGTCGGTGAACAACTCGACGCCCTGACGAATGGCTTCGTCCGCCGAGCTCGCGCCGGGGATGGGAAAGTCGAGAATCGGAATCGCGATCTGCGCGCGGATGCCACTGTTGTGCACGCGCTCGCTGGCCACCTTGGGGAAAAAATACATGTCGGAAAAACAGGTGATACCGCCCTTGATCTGCTCGGCGATGGCCAGATCGGTGCCGTCGCGCACAAACGCTTCATCGACCCATTTGGCTTCGGCCGGCCAGATGTGATTTTCCAGCCAGGTCATCAACGGCAAATCATCGGCCAGGCCGCGAAACAGCGTCATCGCCGCGTGGCCATGGGCATTGATCAGGCCGGGGCTGAGCAGCACGTCCGGCAATTCGCGGATTTCGCTTGCTTCAAGCTTCAGCGCGGCGGAACGTGGGCCGATAAAGACAATGCGCCCGTCGCGAATGCCTACGCCGTGCTCCTTGAGGACGACGCCTGCGGGTTCGACGGGTACCAGCCAGGTCGGCAGCAATAACAGGTCGAGCGCAGCGGCAGGGTTTGGCATCGAAGGTCGGTTCCAGAGCTTTTGTCAAAGAGGGCGAAGTATACCCGAGCGTCTTCGCGGGGGGCTCGCTATAATCGGCGGCTTTGTGACTGAGTACGGGGTGTGGGATGCGCGATCGACTGTTGGCTGCGGAGAAGGTGAAGGCCATCGATTGGCGTGATGGCGCCCTGTATCTGCTCGACCAGCGTATTTTGCCGTTCGAGGAAACCTGGATTGCCTACACCAGCGCGGCCGGCGTGGCCGAGGCGATTCGCTCGATGGTCGTGCGCGGCGCGCCGGCGATCGGCATCAGTGCGGCGTACGGTGTGGTGCTGGCCGCCCGGGCCCGCTTCGCCGAGGGTGGCGACTGGCACGCGGCGCTGGAAGAAGATTTCGCGTTGCTGGCCGACTCGCGGCCGACGGCGGTGAATCTGTTCTGGGCGCTGGCTCGCATGCGCGATCGACTGGATCGCCTGAAAAAGCACGCGGATCCGCTGGCCGTGCTGGAAGCCGAGGCTATCGCTATCCATGACAGTGATCGCGAAGCCAACCTGACCATGGCGCAGCTCGGTGTCGACCTGATCCGCAAGCATCAGGGCAACGCGCAGACCATTCTGACTCACTGCAATACCGGCGCACTCGCCACCGGCGGCTTCGGCACGGCGCTGGGGGTGATTCGCGGGGCGTTTATTGAAGGCATGGTCGAGCGCGTTTATGCCGATGAAACCCGTCCATGGCTGCAAGGCTCCCGGCTGACTGCGTGGGAGCTGGCCAATGAAGGCATCCCAGTGACGCTCAACGCCGACTCCGCTGCTGCGCACATCATGAAGACCAAAGGCATCACCTGGGTCATCGTCGGCGCCGACCGCATCACCGCCAATGGCGATGTGGCGAACAAGATCGGCACCTATCAACTGGCGGTGAACGCCATGCACCACGGCGTGCGCTTCATGGTGGTGGCGCCGAGTTCGACCATCGACATGAACCTCGCCAGCGGTGATGACATCCCGATTGAAGAGCGCGACGGCCGCGAGTTGCTGGAAGTCGGCGGCAAGCGGGTCGGCGCGGATGTGGATGCGTTCAACCCGGTGTTTGACGTAACGCCGGCGGATCTGATCGATGTGATCGTCACCGAGAAAGGCATCGTCGAGCGCCCGGATACGGCGAAGATGGCGCAGTTGATGTGCCGCAAGCGGTTGCATTGACGTTCTACTGCGTCTGGAATATCGCCTTCGCGGGCAAGCCCGCTCCCACATTTGACGGCGTCGTACGCAAGTTTTGCAGACGACTCCGCTCCACTGTGGGAGCGGGCTTGCTCGCGAAGAGGGCTTTAAGCCAAAGAACGGCCATCATTTGACCCCCAATTCTTCAAACAACGCAGCTCTAAGCCCCTCTGATCCCCTATCAGCCCCTCACCACTCAACTAACTACACTCCATGCGCATCTGGGGGATAGGTGCGTGGCGGCTCTTGTGATAACATTCGGCGGTTTCCAAGGTAGTCCGATGTGGCTGCCTTTACTGCGCAGATCCATGGCATAAATCGTTGATTTGTCGTAAGTCGCTGCACGGCACTCAGCCTGCAACGGCGAGCTTCGTTCGTCCCATATGGATGTGACGAGGTTTCACCAGAAAAAGGAATCAGGCTTCTCATGGGCGAACTGGCCAAAGAAATCCTCCCGGTCAATATCGAAGACGAGCTGAAGCAGTCCTACCTCGACTACGCGATGAGCGTAATTGTCGGGCGGGCACTGCCGGATGCGCGCGATGGCTTGAAGCCCGTGCACCGGCGTGTGCTGTTCGCGATGAGCGAGCTGGGCAACGACTTCAACAAGCCGTACAAGAAATCTGCCCGTGTTGTCGGTGACGTGATCGGTAAGTATCACCCCCACGGTGATACCGCGGTGTACGACACCATCGTTCGGATGGCGCAGCCATTCTCGCTGCGCTACCTGCTGGTAGACGGGCAGGGCAACTTCGGTTCGGTGGACGGCGACAACGCCGCGGCCATGCGATACACCGAAGTGCGCATGACCAAGCTGGCGCACGAGCTGCTGGCTGACCTGCACAAAGAAACCGTGGACTGGGTGCCGAACTACGACGGCACCGAAATGATCCCCGCGGTCATGCCGACCCGTATTCCCAACCTGCTGGTCAACGGCTCCAGCGGTATCGCCGTGGGCATGGCGACCAACATCCCGCCACACAACCTCGGTGAAGTCATCGACGGTTGCCTGGCACTCATCGACAACCCCGAGTTGACCATCGATGAGCTGATGCAATACATCCCCGGTCCGGACTTCCCGACCGCCGCGATCATCAACGGTCGCGCCGGCATCATCGAAGCCTACCGCACCGGTCGCGGCCGTATTTACATGCGCGCCCGCTCGACCATCGAAGACATCGACAAGGTCGGTGGCCGTCAGCAGATCGTCATCACCGAACTGCCGTACCAGCTGAACAAGGCCCGTCTGATCGAGAAGATCGCCGAGCTGGTTAAAGAGAAGAAGCTGGAAGGCATCACCGAGCTGCGCGACGAGTCCGACAAGGACGGTATGCGCGTCGTGATCGAACTGCGTCGCGGCGAAGTGCCTGAGGTGATCCTCAACAACCTCTACGCCCAGACCCAGCTGCAGGCCGTGTTCGGCATCAACATCGTCGCGCTGATCGACGGCCGTCCGCGGATCCTTAACCTCAAGGACCTGCTGGAAGCCTTCGTTCGTCACCGTCGCGAAGTCGTCACCCGCCGTACCGTGTTCGAACTGCGTAAAGCACGCGAACGGGGTCACATCCTCGAAGGTCAAGCGGTTGCCCTGTCGAACATCGACCCGGTCATCGCCCTGATCAAGGCTTCGCCGACCCCGTCGGAAGCCAAGGAAGCGCTGATCAAAACCGCGTGGGAATCGTCCGCCGTGGTCGCGATGGTTGAGCGTGCCGGTGCGGATTCGTGCCGTCCCGAGACCCTCGATCCGCAATACGGTCTGCGTGAAGGCAAGTACTTCCTGTCGCCGGAACAGGCGCAAGCGATTCTCGAACTGCGTCTGCACCGTCTGACCGGTCTGGAACACGAGAAGCTGCTGGCCGAGTATCAAGAGATCCTCAACCAGATCGGCGAACTGATCCGTATCCTCAGCAGCGCCACGCGCCTGATGGAAGTGATCCGCGAAGAACTGGAAGTGATCCGCGCCGAATACGGCGACGTGCGTCGCACCGAGATTCTCGATGCCCGTCTTGACCTGACCCTGGGTGACATGATCCCGGAAGAAGAGCGCGTGGTGACCATTTCCCACGGTGGCTACGCCAAGACCCAGCCATTGGCTGCGTACCAGGCTCAGCGTCGTGGCGGCAAAGGTAAATCGGCTACCGGCGTCAAGGACGAGGACTACATCGCGCACCTGCTGGTCGCCAACAGCCACACCACGCTGCTGCTGTTCTCCAGCAAAGGCAAGGTGTACTGGCTGAAAACCTACGAAATCCCGGAAGCCTCCCGCGCTGCCCGTGGTCGTCCGCTGGTCAACCTGCTGCCGCTGGACAGTGATGAATACATCACCACCATGCTGCCGGTCGAGGAATACACCGAAGGTCACTTCATCTTCATGGCGACCGCCAAAGGCACCGTGAAGAAGACCCCGCTGGAATCCTTCAGCCGTCAACGCAGCGTCGGCTTGATCGCGCTGGAGCTGGACGAAGGTGACGTACTGATTTCTGCCGCCATTACCGATGGCGAGCGCGAAGTCATGCTGTTCTCCGACGGCGGTAAAGTGACTCGCTTCAAGGAAACCGACGTTCGCGCGATGGGCCGTACTGCTCGCGGTGTTCGCGGCATGCGTCTGCCGGAAGGGCAGAAGCTGATTTCCATGCTGATCCCGGAAGAAGGCAGCGAGATCCTCACTGCTTCGGCCCGTGGTTACGGCAAGCGTACGGCGATCGCCGAGTTCCCTGAGTACAAGCGTGGCGGTCAAGGCGTTATCGCCATGGTCAGCAATGACCGTAACGGCCGTCTGGTCGGCGCGGTCCAGGTGCTCGACGGTGAGGAGATCATGCTGATTTCCGACCAGGGCACACTGGTGCGTACTCGCGTCGACGAAGTCTCCAGCCTGGGTCGTAACACCCAAGGCGTGACCCTGATCAAGCTGGCCAGCGACGAAACGCTGGTCGGTCTGGAACGGGTTCAGGAGCCATCGGAAGTCGAGGGCGAAGAGCTCGAAGGCGAGGAGGGCGAAGAAGGTGCAGTGTTCGACGGTGAGGTCGTGATCGACGACGCAGTCGAAGACCAGCAACTCGACGCCGCCGCAGACGAAGAACCGCAAGAGTAAGCGGACAAACAGGGGGCGGATGAAAATTCGCCCCCTTGTTGTTTGTCCCTTTGGAATATTGATGCCCCCTGTAGGAGCGAGCTTGCTCGCGATGGATGCCAACGATAACGCGGGGTGTCTGGTGCGCCCGTGAGTCCTCGGGTTTCTCGCGAGCAAGCTCGCTCCTACAGTTGATCGCGCCGCCCATTCGCGGGACGATCACCCCGTTTATTGCGTGACCCACCAAATCAGAGCGAGATTGGATGTGAGCAAGAGAGCCTATAACTTCTGTGCCGGTCCTGCGGCGCTTCCCGAAGCTGTCCTGAAGCGCGCTCAGGGTGAACTCCTCGATTGGCACGGCAAGGGCCTGTCGGTCATGGAAATGAGCCATCGCAGCGACGAGTTCGTGTCCATTGCGACCAAGGCCGAGCAGGATCTGCGTGATCTGCTGAATATCCCGTCGAACTACAAAGTCCTGTTTCTGCAAGGTGGCGCCAGCCAGCAATTTGCTCAGATCCCTCTGAACCTGTTGCCGGAAAGCGGCACCGCCGATTACATCGACACCGGTATCTGGTCGCAGAAAGCCATCGAAGAAGCCTCGCGCTACGGCCACGTCAACGTTGCCGCCACCGCCAAGCCTTACGACTATTTCGCCATCCCCGGCCAGAACGAATGGAACCTGTCGAAAGACGCGGCCTACGTTCACTACGCGCCGAACGAAACCATCGGCGGCCTGGAATTCCAGTGGATCCCGGAAACCGGTGACGTGCCATTGGTCGCCGACATGTCCTCGGACATTCTTTCGCGTCCGGTAGACATCTCGCGTTTTGGCATGATTTACGCCGGCGCGCAGAAAAACATCGGCCCGAGCGGTCTGGTGGTCAACATCGTGCGCGAAGACCTGCTCGGCAGGGCCCGTTCCCTGTGCCCGACCATGCTCAACTACAAGGTCGCGGCCGATAACGGCTCGATGTACAACACCCCGCCGACCCTCGCCTGGTACCTGTCCGGTCTGGTGTTCGAGTGGCTGAAAGAGCAGGGCGGTGTCGAAGCCATCGGCAAGCTCAATGAAGAAAAACAGCGCACGCTGTACAGCTTCATTGACGCCAGCGGCCTCTACAGCAACCCGATCAACCCGTCCGACCGTTCGTGGATGAACGTGCCGTTCCGCCTTGCGGACGACCGTCTCGACAAACCGTTCCTCGCCGGCGCCGACGAGCGTGGCCTGTTGAACCTCAAGGGTCACCGTTCCGTAGGCGGCATGCGCGCCTCCATTTATAACGCCGTCGACATCAGTGCGGTCAACGCGCTGATTTCGTACATGGCAGAGTTCGAGAAGGAACACGGCTAATGTCTGAGCAAGAACTCAAGGCACTGCGCGTTCGCATTGATGCGCTGGACACCAAAGTCCTCGAGCTGATCAGTGAGCGCGCCCGCTGCGCACAGGAAGTCGCACGGGTAAAAATGGCCTCGCTGGCTGAAGGCGAAGTGCCGGT
>JALYPE010000840.1 GCA_030856525.1 Pseudomonadota bacterium
GGTTGGAGGTGTTGGTGCAAGAGGTGATCGCAGCAATCACCACCGCGCCGTTCTTCAAACGATAAGTGTGGCCGTCGTATTCGTAATCGGTTTCGCCGACGAGATCGGCGTTACCCACTGCCACACCGCCGCCGCCTTCACTTTCCAAGCGGCCCTCTTCTTTGCTGGCGGGTTTGAACTGCAGTTCGATGAATTCGTTGAACGCTTGCGCGACATTCGGCAGCGAGACGCGGTCCTGCGGGCGTTTCGGCCCGGCGAGGCTGGCTTCGACGCTGCCCATGTCCAGGGCCAGGCTGTCGGTAAACGCCGGTTCGGTGCCGGGTAGCCGCCACAGACCTTGTGCTTTGCTGTAAGCCTCGACCAGTTTCACCGTTTCCAGCGGGCGACCGGACAGGCGCAAGTATTCCAGGGTCACGTCATCGACCGGGAAGAAACCGCAGGTAGCGCCGTATTCCGGGGCCATGTTGGCGATGGTCGCGCGGTCGGCCAATGGCAGGTCGGCGAGGCCATCACCGTAGAACTCGACGAATTTGCCGACCACGCCTTTCTTGCGCAGCATCTGCGTGACGGTCAGCACCAGGTCGGTCGCCGTGATGCCCTCGCGCAACTTGCCGGTGAGTTTGAAACCGATCACTTCCGGAATCAGCATGGACACCGGTTGACCGAGCATCGCCGCTTCCGCTTCGATGCCGCCGACGCCCCAGCCGAGGACGCCGAGGCCATTGATCATGGTGGTGTGGGAATCGGTGCCGACCAGCGTGTCAGGAAACGCATAGGTGCGACCGTCCTCGTCTTTGGTCCAGACCGTGCGGCCAAGGTATTCGAGGTTCACCTGATGGCAAATGCCGGTGCCCGGCGGCACCACGCTGAAATTATCGAAGGCGTTCTGCCCCCAGCGCAGGAAGGCGTAACGCTCACCGTTACGCTGCATCTCAATGTCGACGTTCTGCTCGAACGCGCTGGCGCTGCCGAACTTGTCGACCATCACTGAGTGGTCGATCACCAGATCCACCGGCGACAATGGATTGATCCGCTGCGGATCGCCGCCAGCCTTGGCCATCGCGGCGCGCATGGCGGCGAGGTCGACCACGGCGGGCACGCCGGTAAAGTCCTGCATCAATACCCGCGCCGGGCGGTACTGAATTTCCCGGTCCGAGCGACGCTCCTTGAGCCAGGCGGCAATCGCCCGGAGGTCGGCGCCGGTGACGGTTTTTTCGTCTTCCCAACGCAGCAGGTTTTCCAGCAGCACTTTCAACGACATTGGCAGCTTGTCGAGATCACCGAGGCTCTTGGCAGCGTCGGGCAGGCTGAAATAATGGTAGGTCTTGTCGTCGACTTGTAAGGTTTTAAGACTCTTCAGGCTGTTTATGGACGGCATTACAATCACTCCTTTGAGCCCGCACGGCTACGGGCTGAGGGGACGGACAGAGCATTAAAGCTAGCCCTGTTTTAAGTAGCTGGCTAATAACTGGACTCTATGAGCGAGTCCGGGGTTCCGAACTCGGCTATCATGCGCCGGTTTTCGTGACAGGCTTTGCTACAGGGCAAGTTTGCGCATCGATGGTTTGCCGATTGCCCAGGAGATTTGATGAACACCCTCTTTATGCATTGCCGACCGGGCTTCGAAAGCGAAGTCTGCTCGGAGATTTCCGAGCACGCCGCGCGGCTGAACGTGGCCGGTTATGCCAAGGCCAAGACCGCCAGCGCCTGCGCCGAATTCATCTGCACCGAAGAAGACGGCGCCGAGCGCCTGATGCGCGGCCAGCGTTTCGCCGAGCTGATTTTCCCGCGTCAGTGGGCGCGCGGAATGTTTATTGATTTACCGGAAACCGATCGCATTAGCGTGATCCTCGCGCACATGGCCAATTTCCCGTTGTGCGGCAGTTTGTGGCTGGAGATGGTCGACACCAACGACGGCAAGGAACTGTCGAACTTTTGCAAAAAGTTTGAAGGCCACCTGCGCAAGGCGCTGATGGCTGCCGGCAAACTGGTGGACGATGCGCAGAAGCCGCGTTTGTTGCTGACCTTCAAAAGCGGCCGTGAAGTGTTCATGGGCCTGGCCGAATCGAACAACTCGGCGATGTGGCCGATGGGCATTCCG
>JALYPE010000138.1 GCA_030856525.1 Pseudomonadota bacterium
GGTCAGCCACAGCGCTTCACGAAAGATGTCGACCGCAACTTCCGGCGTCATGGTGAAACACCCCCGAAGCTGCTCGCCAGGGTGCCAATGATCAACGCCCAGCCATCCACCAGCACGAACAACATGATCTTGAACGGCAGGGAAATGATCAGCGGCGAGAGCATCATCATACCCATGGCCATCAACACGCTGGCGACAACGAGGTCGATGATCAGGAACGGAATGAAGATCATGAAACCGATCTGGAACGCGGTCTTCAGTTCAGAGGTGACGAACGCCGGTACAAGGATGGTCAACGGCGCCTGATCCGGTGTAGCGATGTCGGTGCGCTTGGACAGGCGCATGAACAACTCCAGATCGCTGCTGCGGGTTTGCGCGAGCATGAAGTCTTTGATCGGCACCTGCGCCTTGGCGACGGCGTCCTGAGCGGAGAGCTTTTCCGCCAGATACGGCTGCAAGGCATCCTGATTCACCCGGTCGAATACCGGCGCCATGATGAACAACGTCAGGAACAATGCCATGCCGGTGAGGATCTGGTTCGACGGCGTCTGCTGCAGGCCCAGGGCCTGACGCAGGATCGAGAAAACAATGATGATCCGGGTAAAGCTGGTCATCAGCATGACGAACGCCGGAATGAAACTCAGCGCAGTCATGATCAGCAGAATCTGCAGACTGACCGAATATTCCTGAGCGCCCTCGGCATTGGTGCCCAGGGTGATTGCCGGAATCGACAACGGATCGGCGGCGTAAACCAGCGGCGCGGCCAGCATCAGGGCCAGCGTCAAGATGATACGGAGCGCACCCATTACTTCTTATCCTTATGATCCTTGCCCATCAGCTCCATCAGGCGCTGGGCGAACTCAGGGGTCGCTTTTTCATTCCCGCTCGGCACTTCGACCGGCTCTTTGAGCACGTGCAAGGCAGTGATGGTGCCAGGGCTCAGACCGAGCAGAATCTGCTCGTTACCAACCTGCACCAGCACCAGTCGATCACGCGGACCGAGTGCGCGGGAGCCGATCAGTTCGATCACCTGCCCCTTGCCCGCCGGCCCGGCCTGCTGAACCCGGCGCAGAAGCCAGGCGAGGAAAAAAATCAGCCCCAGCACCAGCAGCAAACCGAGTACCAGCTGTGTCAGCTGGCCTGCCACCCCGCCGCCGACGGCAGGCGCAGCAGCAGCTGTTGCGGCGACCGTGGCCACAGGCTCTGCCGCCAGAATGCCTAACGGCACCAGCAGCGCCAGAGCAAGCACACAACCCAGAAGCCTTTTCACTCAGCGCAGCTTCTTGATGCGTTCGCTTGGGCTGATCACGTCGGTCAGGCGAATGCCGAACTTTTCGTTGACCACCACCACTTCACCGTGGGCGATCAATGTGCCGTTGACCAGCACATCAAGCGGCTCGCCGGCCAGACGATCGAGCTCGATCACCGAGCCCTGGTTGAGCTGCAACAGGTTGCGGATGTTGATGTCGGTACTGCCCACTTCCATGGAAATCGACACCGGGATATCAAGGATCACATCCAGGTTCGGACCGTCGAGAGTGACCGGATCGTTGTTTTTCGGCACGCTGCCGAATTCTTCCATCGGCAGGCGATTGGACGGCGAGCTCGCGGCATCAGCGGCCAACAAGGCATCGATGTCGTCCTGCCCGCCGTCGCCCGACTCTTCCAAAGCCGCAGCCCATTCATCGGCCAGCGCCTGGTCGTCCTGGGTATTCATGTCGTTAGCCATCATTTGTCCTCGGCGTGCAACTGCTCAATTCGAAACAGTCATTTTGCAAATAGGGGGTTGAGCGCCGATCAGCGGCGCTCGATCGGCTCGATCACTTGCAACGCAAGGTGGCCTTTGTGCGAGCCCATCTTGACCTTGAAGGCCGGTACGCCATTAGCGCGCATGATCATTTCTTCGGGCATTTCCACCGGGATAATATCGCCCGGCTGCATGTGCAGAATGTCCCGCAGACGTAACTGGCGACGGGCAACCGTGGCACCGATCGGCACGTCGACGTCGAGCACGTCCTGACGCAGCGCGTTGACCCAGCGCTCGTCCTGATCGTCGAGGTCCGACTGGAAGCCGGCGTCGAGCATTTCGCGCACTGGCTCGATCATCGAGTACGGCATGGTCACGTGCAGGTCACCGCCACCGCCGTCGAGTTCGATGTGGAACGTCGACACCACAACGGCTTCGCTCGGGCCGACGATGTTGGCCATGGCCGGGTTCACTTCCGAGTTGATGTACTCGAAGTTGACTTCCATGATCGCCTGCCAGGCCTCCTTCAAATCGACGAAGGCCTGCTCCAGCACCATGCGCACCACGCGCAACTCGGTCGGGGTGAATTCACGCCCTTCGATCTTGGCGTGACGGCCGTCGCCACCGAAGAAGTTGTCCACCAGTTTGAACACCAGTTTGGCGTCGAGGATGAACAGCGCGGTGCCGCGCAACGGCTTGATCTTGACCAGGTTGAGGCTGGTCGGCACGTACAGCGAGTGCACATACTCGCCAAATTTCATTACCTGCACACCGCCGACGGCAACGTCCGCCGAACGCCGCAGCATGTTGAACATACTGATGCGGGTGTAGCGGGCGAAACGTTCGTTGATCATTTCCAGGGTCGGCATGCGTCCGCGGACGATGCGATCCTGGCTGGTCAGGTCGTAGCTTTTGACGCTGCCCGGTTCGGCAGCGTTATCGGTCTGTACCAGACCATCGTCGACGCCATGCAACAGTGCATCGATCTCATCCTGGGACAGCAGGTCTTGCACGGCCATTTCGTGTTCCTACTGCAGTACGAAATTAGTGAAAAGCAACTGTTCGATGGCCACTTTGCCGAGCTCTTTCTGCGCCACTTCCTGGACGCTGGCCGTCGCTTTCTGGCGCAACATTTCCTGGCCCACTGGCGATGCGAGTGTGGCGAAATCCTGTCCGGAGAACAGCATGACGAGGTTGTTGCGGATGACCGGCATGTGCACTTTCAGCGCATCAAGGTCAGCCTGATTGCGCCCTTGCATAGTGATGCTGACTTGCATGTAGCGCTGACGACCGCCCTGGTTGTAATTGGCCACGAAGGCCGGCGCCATGGGCTCGAAAACAGCTGCCTGCTTGCCGACCGGGGCGGTTTCAGCGGCCACGTCAGGTTTGCTCTGAGCGCCATGCATGAAGAACCACGTCGCTCCCACGGACAAGCCGATCGCCAGCAGCAGGGCCACCACGATCAAAATGATCAGCTTGAGTTTGCCTTTGGTTGCGGGGTCTTTTACTGCTGCTGCTTCGCTCTTCGCCATGCCAATAATCCGTCACTATTCGGGTTTTCACAGTTACACGGCAAGGCAAGAGCAAGTGTTATGCCATGTAGGAGCGAGCTCGCTCGCGAAAAAACCCGAGAACGGCGTTGGGTGCCAGGTTTAGCGCGATTTCGTTGACGTCCATCGCGAGCAAGCTCGCTCCTACAGAGTGGATGCCATGTAGGAG
>JALYPE010000141.1 GCA_030856525.1 Pseudomonadota bacterium
GCCATCGCCAGCAAGCCGGCTCCTACAGGTCGTCTATTTCAACATCCGAGGTATTTTCATGGACTGGAAACCCCACATCACCGTCGCGACCATCGTCGAAGACAACGGCCGCTTCCTTATGGTCGAAGAACTCAAGGGCGGGCGCGTTGTGCTCAATCAACCGGCGGGCCACCTCGACCCGGACGAAACCTTGATCGACGCCGCCGTCCGCGAGACCCTCGAAGAAACCGGCTGGGACGTCGAACCCTCTGGCGTCGTGGGCATTTACCTTTACACCGCGCCGAGCAACGGCGTGACCTATCAGCGGATTTGTTTCACCGCCAAGCCAATCAAGCATCACCCCGACTATCAGCTGGACGACGGCATCGTCGGCGCCAAGTGGCTGACGCGCGAGGAATTAATCGAACAACGGAGCAATTGGCGCAGTGAACTGATCATCCGCTGCATCGACGATTATCTGGCAGGCAAACACTTCGGCCTCGAATTGATCCGCCCTTCTCTTTAGCCTTGTGGCCTTGGGCCTGCTAGAATCGCGTCCTTTTTCAAGACACTCGTTGAATCCCTATGCGTGATCCAGCCCCTTCTGACACACAAAAGAAGCGCGTCATTGTCGGCATGTCCGGCGGCGTGGACTCTTCCGTTTCCGCTCTCCTGCTGATCGAGCAGGGTTACGAGGTGGAAGGCCTGTTCATGAAGAACTGGGAAGAAGACGATGGAACGGAATACTGCACCGCGATGGACGACCTGGCGGACGCTCAGGCCGTGTGCGACAAGATTGGCATCAAGCTGCACACCGCCAACTTTGCCGCCGAATACTGGGACAACGTGTTCGAGCACTTTCTGGCCGAATACAAGGCCGGCCGCACGCCAAACCCGGACATCCTCTGTAATCGCGAGATCAAGTTCAAGGCGTTCCTCGACTACGCGATGATGCTCGGTGCCGACCTGATCGCCACCGGCCACTACGTGCGCCGTCGCGACATCGATGGCCGCACCGAATTGCTCAAGGGGCTGGATCCGAACAAGGATCAGAGCTATTTCCTGCACGCCGTCGGCGGCGAACAGATCGCCAAGACGCTGTTCCCGGTCGGCGAGCTGGAAAAACCCGAAGTGCGCGCGATCGCCGAGAAACACGACCTCGCCACCGCGAAGAAAAAGGACTCCACCGGCATCTGCTTTATCGGCGAGCGCCGCTTCAGCGATTTCCTCAAGCAATACCTGCCGGCCCAGCCCGGCGAGATCAAGACCACCGAAGGTGAAGTGATCGGCCGTCACCACGGCTTGATGTATCACACCATCGGCCAGCGCCAGGGTCTAGGCATCGGTGGCCTGAAAGACGCCGGTGACGAGCCGTGGTACGTGCTGATCAAGGACTTGGAACACAACGAACTGATTGTCGGCCAAGGCAACGATCACCCGTACCTGTTCTCCCGCGCCCTGCTCGCTTCAGACATCTATTGGGTCAACCCGATCGATCTGACCGAGCCGCGCCAGCTGACTGCCAAGGTCCGTTACCGGCAGAGCGACCAGCCCTGCACGCTGGAAAAAACCGCCACCGGTTACCGCGCGACCTTTGATGACCCGCAACGCGCGGTCACTCCGGGGCAGTCCGTGGTGTTCTACGACGGTGAAATCTGCCTCGGCGGCGGCGTGATCGAAGTGGCCGAGCCGTGGACCAGCAGCCAGCATTCCCAGAGCCAAGCCCAATGAATCCGACTCAGGAGCAACTGACGGCGCTGGGCGGCGTGTTTCTCGCCGCCGTGCTGGTCGACAAGATCGCCAAGACCGGGCAGACCACTGAAGCCGGCCTGACCTGCATGCTCGGCAGCCTGCTGATTCGCGACCCGAAGGACACGCTGGAAGTCTACGGCGGCGACGACCTCAATCTGCGCGAGGGCTATCGCGCACTGATCGGCGCCCTGGAGCGTGATCCGAGCACCTTGCAGCGTGAACCATTGCGTTACGCCCTGGCGATGCTCGGCCTCGAACGCCAGCTGGCCAAGCGCGACGACATGCTGGACGAGATAGGCAAACGTCTGCCGCAGATCCAGTCCCAGGTCGAGCACTTCGGTCCGGCGCACGAAAATGTCATCGCGGCCTGCGGGGCTCTGTATCAGGACACCCTGAGCACCCTGCGTCAACGAATTCAGGTGCACGGCGACATGCGCAACCTGCAGCAACCGAGCAATGCGTCCAAGATCCGCGCTTTGCTGCTCGCCGGGATTCGTTCGGCGCGCCTCTGGCGCCAGTTGGGCGGTCATCGCTGGCAGTTGGTGATCAGCCGGCGCAAATTGCTCAAAGAGCTGTACCCGCTGATGCGCAACAGCTGAACCACCGTTTGTAGTCTGTAACGCGTAAGACGCTGGTCAGTTGGCAACGGACCGGCGAATTTTTTCATGTATGATACGCGCCCCATTTCGTTGCCCGACTGTCCGAGAACACCCCATGCAGCTTTCTTCGCTCACTGCGGTTTCCCCTGTTGACGGCCGCTACGCCGGCAAAACCCAGGCCCTGCGCCCAATTTTCAGCGAGTACGGCCTGATTCGTGCTCGGGTTCTGGTTGAAGTGCGCTGGCTCCAGCGCCTGGCCGCTCACGCTGCCATCAGCGAAGTGCCGGCGTTCTCCGCCGAAGCCAACGCTGTACTGAATACCCTGGCGGAAAACTTCTCTCTGGATCACGCCGAACGCGTCAAAGAGATCGAGCGCACCACCAACCACGACGTCAAAGCGATCGAATACCTGCTCAAAGAGCAAGCGGCCAAGCTGCCGGAACTGGCCGCTGTCAGCGAATTCATCCACTTCGCCTGCACCAGCGAGGACATCAACAACCTGTCCCACGCTTTGATGCTGCGCGAAGGCCGTGATGATGTGATGCTGCCGCTGATGCGCCAGACCGCTGAAGCCATCCGCGAGCTGGCCATCCGTTTCGCCGACGTGCCGATGCTGTCGCGCACCCACGGTCAGCCGGCGTCGCCGACCACCTTGGGCAAAGAATTGGCGAACGTGGTTTACCGCCTGGAGCGCCAGATCGCTCAGGTCGCTGCCGTTCCGCTGCTGGGCAAGATCAACGGCGCTGTCGGCAACTACAACGCGCACCTGTCGGCCTACCCGGAAATCGACTGGGAAGAAAACGCCCGCGCTTTTATCGAAGACGAGTTGGGCCTGGGCTTCAACCCGTACACCACGCAGATCGAACCGCACGACTACATCGCCGAGCTGTTCGACGCAATCGCGCGCTTCAACACCATCCTGATCGACTTCGACCGCGACATCTGGGGCTACATTTCCCTGGGTTATTTCAAGCAGCGCACCATCGCTGGCGAAATCGGTTCGTCGACCATGCCGCACAAGGTCAACCCGATCGACTTCGAAAACTCCGAAGGCAACCTGGGTATCGCCAACGCGCTGTTCCAGCACCTGGCGAGCAAGCTGCCGATCTCGCGCTGGCAGCGTGACCTGACCGACTCCACCGTGTTGCGCAACCTCGGTGTCGGTTTCGCTCACAGCGTGATCGCCTACGAAGCCAGCCTCAAAGGCATCAGCAAACTGGAGCTCAACGCACAGAAGATCGCCGCTGACCTGGACGCGTGCTGGGAAGTACTGGCCGAGCCGATCCAGACTGTCATGCGTCGCTACAACATCGAAAACCCGTATGAAAAGCTGAAAGAATTGACCCGAGGCAAGGGCATCAGCCCTGAAGCGCTGCAAACTTTCATCGACGGTCTAGACATGCCAGCCGCGGCCAAGGCCGAGCTGAAATTGCTGACCCCGGCGAACTACATCGGCAACGCTGTGGCACAAGCCAAACGCATCTGATCGACCGCTGTACCCGTTTGAGACGCCCGGCTGCGCCGGGCGTTTTTATTCCCGTCTGAAAAGTACTTTTTTTCAATAGGTTACACATGAATCCTGATATTCCTCTTCAACTTCTGGGCGGCATCACGGCGCGCGAGTTCCTGCGCGACTACTGGCAGAAAAAACCGCTGCTGATCCGCCAGGCAATCCCTGATTTCGAAAGTCCGATCGATGCCGACGAACTGGCCGGTCTGGCGCTGGAAGAAGAAGTTGAATCGCGTCTGGTGATCGAGCACGGCGAGCGTCCCTGGGAATTGCGCCGCGGCCCGTTCGCGGAAGACGAATTCAGCAAGTTGCCAGAAACCGAGTGGACCCTGCTTGTGCAAGCGGTCGACCAGTTCGTGCCGGAAGTCAGCGAAATGCTCGAGCATTTCCGTTTTCTGCCGAGCTGGCGCATCGACGACGTGATGATCAGCTTCGCTGCCCCCGGTGGCAGCGTGGGTCCGCACTTCGACAACTACGATGTGTTCCTGCTGCAGGGCCACGGCAAGCGCAACTGGAAAATCGGCCAGATGTGCGATTCCGAGAGCCCGCTGCTGGAACATGCCGACTTGCGCATTCTTGCCGATTTCCAGGCCACCGATGAATGGGTTCTGGAACCCGGCGACATGCTTTACCTGCCGCCTCGCCTGGCCCATTGCGGCGTAGCGATCGATGACTGCATGACGTATTCGGTGGGTTTCCGCGCACCGAGCGCCGCTGAAGTGCTGACCCACTTCACTGACTTCCTCAGCCAGTTCCTGACCGATGAAGAGCGTTACACCGACGCCGATGCGCTGCCTGCAGTTGACCCGCACCAGATCCAGCACGACGCCCTTGATCGTTTGAAGAGCCTGCTGGCAGAGCATATGAGCGATGAGCGTTTGTTGCTGACCTGGTTCGGCCAGTTCATGACCGAGCCGCGTTACCCGGAGCTGGTGGTGGGCCCGGAAGAAATCGAAGAAGAAGACCTGCTCGCCAGCCTTGAACAAGGCGCTGTGCTGATTCGCAACCCGAGTGCGCGTCTGGCCTGGTCCGAAGTCGATGACGACTTGCTGCTGTTTGCCAGCGGCCAAAGCCGTTACTTGCCGGGCAAACTGCGCGAGCTGCTGAAGATGATTTGCGCCGCTGATGCGCTGCACATCGACAACCTTGGCGATTGGCTGAACGACGAAGACGGTCGCGGCCTGCTGTGTGAACTGATCAAGCAAGGAAGCCTGGGGTTTGCTGATGAATAAAATTCACGTACGTGTCGCAGACTGGCAAAAGGACAACGCCGAGATCCGGCGCATTCGTGAGACGGTGTTCATCGCCGAGCAATCCGTGCCACCTGAACTGGAATGGGATGCTGACGACGCGACAGCGGTGCATTTTCTTGCCTTCGAAGGCGACTTTCCGATTGGCACTGCTCGCCTGCTGGCCGATGGTCACATCGGTCGGGTGTCGGTGCTGAAAGACTGGCGCGGTTTGAAAGTCGGCGATGCGCTGATGCAGGCTGTGATCGGTGAAGCAGAGAAGCGCGGCCTGAAGCAGCAGATGCTCAGCGCGCAAGTGCAGGCCACGGCGTTCTATGAGCGCCTGGGCTTCAGCCTGGTCAGTGAAGAGTTTCTGGAAGCAGGGATTCCGCATGTGGATATGGTGCGGCATTCGGCCTGAGACCTAGTGGCGGACAACCCATCTGTGGCCAGGGATTCATTGTGCCAAGGTATTCATTGTGGCGAGGGGATTTATCTGTGGCGAGG
>JALYPE010000153.1 GCA_030856525.1 Pseudomonadota bacterium
GTGCAGCAGCGCGGCAACCACCGAGGAATCGACGCCGCCGGACAAGCCGAGCAGGACGTTGTCGGTACCGACCTGAGCGCGCACATTGGCGATGGCGTCTTCAGCGATTTTCGATGGAGTCCACAGGGCTTCGCACTCGCAGATGTCGAGGATGAAACGCGACAGGATGCGGCCGCCCTGCTTGGTGTGGGTCACTTCCGGGTGGAACTGCACGCCGTAATAGCGGCGCTCGTCGCTGAACATGCCGGCGATCGGGCAGCTCGGGGTGCTGGCGAGGATGTGGAAGTCCTGCGGCATGCGGGTGACCTTGTCACCGTGGCTCATCCATACGTCGAGACCAAACAGGCCGTCGGCGTCGATGTGGTCTTCGATGCCGTCGAGCAGACGGCTCTTGCCAACCACGTCGACACGGGCGTAACCGAATTCACGCAGCTCGGAACCTTCAACCTTGCCACCCAGCTGTTCAGCCATGGTCTGCATGCCGTAGCAGATACCGAAGACCGGTACGCCGAGGTCAAACACCGCTTGCGGGCAGCGAGGGCTGTTGGCTTCGTGCACCGACTCGGGACCACCGGCGAGGATGACGCCTTTCGGTGCGAATTCGCGAATCGCTTCGTCGTCCATGTCGAACGGATGCAGCTCGCAATACACACCGATTTCGCGCACGCGGCGGGCAATCAGCTGGGTGTACTGGGAACCGAAATCGAGGATCAGGATGCGGTGGGCGTGAATGTCGAGGGCCATGATTCAGTCTCGTCTAGAAATTCAGAAACAGTCGTGATTCAGAAACAACTCGGGGCTGAATAACACAGCCCCGGTTGCTTAACGATTTGCTTGAAGGCTCAACCTACGCGGTAGTTTGGCGCTTCTTTGGTGATCTGCACGTCGTGAACGTGGGATTCGGCCATGCCGGCACCGGTGATCCGCACGAACTCAGGCTTGGTGCGCATTTCTTCGATATCGGCGCTGCCGGTGTAGCCCATCGAGGAACGCAGGCCGCCCATCAGTTGATGGATGATGGCACTCAGGGTGCCCTTGTACGGAACACGTCCTTCAATGCCTTCCGGAACCAGCTTCTCGGCGCCGGCCGAGGAATCCTGGAAGTAACGGTCGGAAGAACCTTGAGCCTGGGACATGGCGCCCAGCGAACCCATGCCACGATAAGCCTTGTAGGAACGACCCTGGAACAGTTCGATTTCGCCTGGCGCTTCTTCAGTACCGGCGAACATCGAGCCCATCATTACGCAGGAAGCGCCGGCCACGATGGCCTTGGACAGGTCACCGGAGAAACGGATGCCGCCATCGGCGATCAACGGCACGCCAGTGCCTTCAAGGGCAGCGGCGACGTTGGCGATAGCGCTGATTTGCGGAACGCCGACACCGGCGACGATGCGGGTGGTGCAGATCGAGCCAGGGCCGATACCGACCTTGACGGCGTCAGCGCCCGCTTCGGCCAAGGCCTTGGCCGCAGCGCCGGTGGCGATGTTGCCGCCGATCACTTGTACGTCAGGGAAATTTTGTTTGACCCAGCGAACGCGGTCGATCACGCCTTTGGAATGACCGTGTGCAGTGTCTACCACCACCACGTCAACACCGGCATTGACCAGTGCCGCAACGCGGTCGCCGGTGTCTTTACCGGTACCGACTGCAGCGCCGACGCGCAGACGACCTTGATCGTCCTTGCTGGCCAGCGGGTAAGCCTTGGCTTTTTCGATGTCGTTGACGGTCATCATGCCTTTGAGGGCGAATTTGTCGTCGACGATCAGTACGCGTTCGATGCGGTTCTTGTGCAGCAGCTCGCGGACGTCGTTCTTGTCGGCGCCTTCCTTGACCGTGACCAGACGCTCTTTAGGCGTCATCACTTCACGAACAGTGGCTTCCAGACGGTTTTCAAAACGTACGTCGCGGGAGGTGACGATGCCGACCAGGTCGCCATCGTGCAGTACCGGCACGCCGGAGATGTTGTGCTGACGGGTCAGTTCGAACAGTTCACGCACCGTGGCATCTGCCTCGATGGTGATCGGGTCCTTGACCACGCCGGCTTCATAACGCTTGACCTTGCGCACTTCGGCAGCTTGCTGCTCGATGGTCATGTTCTTGTGGATGATGCCGATGCCACCTTCCTGAGCCATGGCGATTGCCAGACGGGCTTCAGTGACGGTGTCCATTGCGGCAGAAACCAGAGGAATATTCAGCTCGATGCCACGGGTTAGGCGGGTCTTGAGACTGACTTCGTTAGGAAGCACCTCGGAATAACCGGGCACTAGGAGAATGTCGTCGAATGTCAGAGCTTCTTGGCTGATACGCAGCATCGCGGGGGCTCCCGAGCGGGAAATTGGAAGCGCGCCATTATAGTCAGACACCCCCTCGGGTTCAATGTAAAACTCTGGGTATTATTGAAGCAATGATCGAC
>JALYPE010000160.1 GCA_030856525.1 Pseudomonadota bacterium
GGCTATTACGGCTGGAGTCTCGCTGCGGGGCTGGGCCTTTATCTGGCCTGGACCCTCAAGCAATTGCTGCGGCTGCACGAATGGCTGCGCCTGCACAAACCCGATGAAGCACCGCCCGATGGCTACGGCCTGTGGGGCGAGGTGTTCGACAGCATTTACCATCTGCAACGCCGCGACCAACGCGTGCGCGGCCGTCTGCAAGCGGTGATCGATCGGGTCCAGGAATCAACCGCCGCGCTCAAAGATGCAGTGATCATGCTCGATAGCGACGGCAATCTGGAATGGTGGAACCGCGCGGCAGAAACCCTGCTGGGGCTCAAGACCCCGCAGGACAGCGGCCAGCCAGTCACCAATCTGGTACGCCACCCGCGCTTCAAGGAATATTTCGAGCAGGACAACTACGCCGAGCCGCTGGAAATCCCCTCGCCGACCAATGATCGCGTGCGCATTCAGCTGTACATCACCCGCTATGGCAACAACGAGCATTTGATGCTGGTGCGCGACGTGACGCGCATCCATCAGCTGGAACAGATGCGCAAGGACTTCATCGCCAACGTCTCCCATGAATTGCGAACGCCGCTGACGGTGATCTGCGGCTATCTGGAAACCCTGCTCGACAACGTCGAGGAAGTTAACCCGCGCTGGACCCGTGCCCTGCAGCAGATGCAGCAGCAAGGCGGGCGCATGCAGACGCTGCTAAACGACCTGTTGCTGCTGGCCAAGCTGGAAGCCACTGACTACCCGTCGGATAATTCGCCGGTGTCCATCGATGGCTTGCTGCAGTCGATCAAGAGTGACGCACAGCAGCTGTCCGGTCAGAAGAACCAGCACATCACACTGGAAGCCAATCCGACGATTCTGCTCAAGGGCAGCGAAGCCGAATTGCGCAGCGCATTTTCCAACCTGGTGTTCAATGCGGTGAAGTACACGCCGGCCGAAGGCAATATCCGCATTCGCTGGTGGGGCGACGAGCAAGGCGCGCACTTGAGTGTGCAGGACTCCGGCATCGGCATCGACAGCAAACATTTGCCGCGCCTGACCGAGCGTTTTTACCGCGTCGATTCCAGCCGCAACTCCAACACCGGCGGCACCGGCCTTGGTCTGGCGATCGTCAAACACGTGCTGCTGCGCCATCGCGCTCGCATGGAAATCAGCAGCGTGCCGGGCCACGGCAGTACGTTCACCTGCCATTTCGCGCCGGCCCAGGTGAGCAAATCCCTGGTGATCAGCCCGATCGGTTAATACCGGCGAGCACTCGCCACTAGTCAATCGCACAGTCAGCCGCTACATTGGCTGACTTGTGCCTGCCTTTCAGGCACCGCATCAATCCCCTTTTTGAATACACGGAACCCGCAAAACTCCATCATGGACCCTTCCCCTGGCTTGACCCTCGCGACACTCTTCGCCGATTTCGGCATGATTCTATTTGCACTGATCCTGGTTTTGCTCAACGGCTTTTTCGTTGCGGCGGAATTCGCCATGGTCAAGTTGCGCTCAACCCGGGTCGAGGCCATCGCTGAGAAAAACGGTTGGCGCGGGCATATCCTGCGCACCGTGCACAGTCAGCTCGATGCCTACCTGTCGGCGTGCCAATTGGGCATCACCCTCGCCTCGCTGGGCCTGGGCTGGGTCGGTGAGCCGGCGTTCGCGCACATCCTCGAACCGGTCCTGAGCGCGGCAGGCGTGGAGTCAGCCGAAGTGGTCAAGGGCGTTTCGTTCTTCACCGCATTTTTCATCATTTCGTACCTGCACATCGTGATCGGTGAGCTCGCGCCAAAGTCCTGGGCCATCCGCAAACCCGAACTGCTGTCGCTCTGGACCGCCGTTCCGCTGTACCTCTTCTACTGGGCGATGTACCCGGCCATTTACCTGCTCAACGCCAGCGCCAACGCGATTCTGCGGATCGCCGGCCAGGGTGAACCCGGCCCGCATCACGAGCACCATTACAGCCGTGAAGAACTGAAACTGATTCTGCACTCCAGCCGTGGCCAGGACCCCAGCGACCAAGGCATGCGCGTGCTGGCGTCAGCGGTGGAGATGGGCGAACTGGAGGTGGTCGACTGGGCCAATTCCCGCGAAGACCTGGTGATGCTCGAATTCAACGCGCCGCTCAAGCAAATCCTGGCGATGTTCCGTCGCCACAAGTTCAGCCGTTACCCGGTCTACGACAGCGACACGCAAGAGTTCGTCGGCCTGTTGCACATCAAGGATCTGCTGCTGGAACTGGCCGCGCTGGACCACATTCCCGAGTCGTTCAACCTCGCCGAACTGACCCGGCCGCTGGAGCGGGTGTCGCGGCACATGCCGTTGTCGCAATTGCTCGAGCAGTTCCGCAAGGGCGGCTCGCACTTCGCGCTGGTTGAAGAGGCCGATGGCAATATCATCGGCTACCTGACCATGGAAGACGTGCTGGAAGTGCTGGTTGGCGACATTCAGGACGAGCACCGCAAGGCCGAGCGTGGGATTCTCGCTTATCAGCCGGGCAAGTTGCTGGTTCGCGGCGATACGCCGCTGTTCAAGGTCGAGCGCTTGCTGGGCATTGACCTGGACCATGTGGAAGCCGAAACCCTGGCGGGGCTTGTCTACGACAGCCTCAAGCGCGTGCCGGAAGAAGAGGAAGTGCTGGAGGTCGAGGGCCTGCGGATCATCATCAAGAAGATGAAAGGGCCGAAGATTGTATTGGCCAAGGTGTTGATGCTGGATTGATCCGCGAAGCAACGAGGTTGTTGATGGCTGGGGATTTATGGTGAGGGATAAATCTGTGGCTGAAGGACTTATCTGTGGCTTGAAGGCTTATCTGTGGCTTAAGGGCTTATCTGTGGCGAGGGGATTTATCCCCGTTGGG
>JALYPE010000846.1 GCA_030856525.1 Pseudomonadota bacterium
CTCCGATGGCCAGGGCCAGGTGCTCGACTTTCAGGCGCAGTAAAATCCCGCTGGAAACCGCCGCCGAGTGAATATCGGCGAAAGCGTTCTCCGACTCATCCAGCAGAATCAGCAACAGTGGAATGCCCAGGCCGGCACCGGCCAATGCCAACAGCAAGGCATTCACTTCACCGCTCGGCGCGAACGCGAGGGTGTAGGCGACGCCCAGGCCCATCAGCCAGAAATTACCGATAAAGAAGCCGATCGCGGTGCCGCCGAAAACGTTTTTCGCTCGCTTGCCAAAACGCGAGTAGTCGGCAATCAGTGGCAACCATGACAGGGGCATGGCGATCGCGATGTCGAAACCCACCGCGAACGGCATCGAGCCGTCACCGGCCTGTGCCCACAATGTGGCCAGATCAGCTTTGGCGAACAGGTTCCAGGTCAACCAGGTGCACGCCGCCAGCAGCAGCCAGATCCCCCACTTGCGCAGGATCTGCCGAACAAAGGTCAGTGGACCGCTGACAGCCAGCAAGGTCGCCAGGCCGCCAAAAAACATGGTCCACAGCAGCGGATTCGAGAGCAGGCTGCCTTCGCTGAACGCACGAGCGCCGAGCAGCGTGGCGGCGTCGCGCATGACGATGATTTCGAACGAGCCCCAACCGATCAATTGCAGCAAATTCAGCACCGCCGGCAGGCTCGCGCCCTGTTTGCCGAGACTCAGCTTGAGTGCAGCCATCGACGACAGGCCGGTGTCACTGCCGATCACGCCGACGGCGGCGAGCAGCAGAACGCCAACCAACGTGCCGAGGAAAATCGCCAGCAGCGAACCGGGCAGGCCCAGACCTGGCGCGAGCAGTGCGCCGGTCTGCAGCACCATCAGGCCGATGCCGAGGGAGAACCACAGGGAAAAAAGATCGCGCCCGCCAAACACCCGCTTGTCGGCGGGCACAGCGATGTCAGGAGAATAAGTGCCGGGTTGAATGCTCAAGGGTGTTATCTCTGAGGGACATTTGTTGTTTTGTTGAACTGCCCGATCCCTTGTGGTGAGGGGATTTATCCCCGTTGGGCCGCGAAGCGGCCCCAAAACCTGCAACCACGGTGTATCAGTTCCACCGCATTTGCAGGATGGCGACTGCTTCGCAGTCGAACGGGGATAAATCCCCTCGCCACAGGGTCAGCGGTGCACCTGAGTGCACCTGTCAGATCAAACCTTTTTGTACAGCTGACTGCCTTCCTGCTTGAAGCGCTCGGCCTGTTCCGCCAGTCCTTGGGCGACTTCGGCGTCGACGGTTTCGATCCGCTGGTTAGCCGCGTATTCGCGGACTTCCTGGGTGATCTTCATTGAGCAGAATTTCGGTCCGCACATCGAGCAGAAATGCGCGACCTTGGCCGAATCCTTCGGCAGGGTTTCATCGTGATACGAACGCGCCGTGTCTGGATCGAGCCCCAGGTTGAACTGGTCTTCCCAGCGAAACTCAAACCGCGCCTTGCTCAGGGCATTGTCGCGGATCTGCGCGCCCGGGTGGCCCTTCGCAAGATCGGCAGCGTGCGCGGCGATCTTGTAGGTGATGATCCCGGTCTTCACGTCATCCTTGTTCGGCAGGCCCAAGTGTTCCTTCGGCGTGACGTAGCAAAGCATCGCGCAACCGAACCAGCCGATCATCGCCGCACCGATGCCGGACGTGATGTGGTCGTAACCCGGCGCAATGTCGGTGGTCAGCGGGCCGAGGGTGTAGAACGGCGCCTCGTCGCAGCATTCGAGCTGCTTGTCCATGTTTTCTTTGATCAACTGCATTGGCACATGACCAGGGCCTTCGATCATGCACTGTACGTCGTGTTTCCAGGCGATCTTGGTCAGCTCGCCGAGAGTTTCCAGCTCACCGAATTGCGCAGCATCATTGGCGTCGGCAATCGAGCCCGGACGCAGGCCATCGCCCAGCGAGAAGCTGACGTCGTAGGCCTTCATGATTTCGCAGATGTCTTCAAAATGGGTGTAGAGGAAGTTTTCCTTGTGATGCGCCAGGCACCACTTGGCCATGATCGAACCGCCACGGGAGACGATGCCGGTCACGCGCTTGGCGGTCAGCGGCACGTAGCGCAGCAGCACGCCGGCGTGGATGGTGAAATAGTCGACGCCCTGCTCGGCCTGTTCGATCAGCGTGTCGCGGAAGAGCTCCCAGGTCAGGTCTTCGGCAGCGCCGCCGACTTTTTCCAGGGCCTGGTAAATCGGCACGGTACCGATCGGCACCGGCGAGTTGCGGATGATCCACTCGCGGGTTTCGTGAATGTGTTTGCCGGTGGACAAGTCCATGACCGTGTCCGAACCCCAGCGAATGCCCCAGGTCAGTTTCGCTACTTCTTCTTCGATGGAAGAACCCAGGGCGCTGTTGCCGATGTTGCCGTTGATCTTCACCAGGAAGTTACGGCCGATGATCATCGGTTCCAGTTCGGTGTGGTTGATGTTGGCCGGGATGATCGCGCGGCCGCGGGCAATTTCGTCACGGACAAATTCTGGGGTGATGATCTTCGGCACGCTGGCGCCAAAGCTGTGGCCGGCGTGCTGCTGATCCAGCAAGCCCGCGGCACGGGCGACCTCCAGCTTCATGTTCTCGCGGATGGCGACGTATTCCATCTCGGCGGTGATGATGCCTTTGCGCGCGTAATGCATCTGGCTGACGTTGGCCCCGGCCTTGGCGCGGCGCGGGTTGTTGACGTGGGCGAAACGCAGCTTGGTCAGCTCGGCATCGGCGAGGCGTTCCTGGCCGAAATTGGAGCTCAGGCCCGGCAGGCGCTCGGTGTCGCCACGGGATTCGATCCACGGCGAACGCACATCGGCGAGGCCTTTGCGCACGTCGATGATGACGTTGGGGTCGGTGTACGGGCCCGAGGTGTCGTACACAACGACAGGCGCGTTGATCTCGCCACCGAAGTCGGTCGGCGTGACATCAAGGCTGATTTCGCGCATCGGCACGAGGATGTCCGGACGCGAGCCCTGAACGTAGATTTTTTGCGAGCGGGTAAACGGCTGAACAGACTGTTGATCGACTTGCGCCGAGTCACTCAGGTTCGTTGTGTTTTTTAGTTTTATCGTCATCACGGGCTCTCCAGACAGCATCCAGGCAGTGGATTTTTGTCGGAGCGAACCTGTAACGAATGGACGCGACCAATCAGCTGCAAAACGCTGTTGGTGCTGTGCTCAGTGCTCGAGGGGTGTTCGATTGTCGAACAACATCCCGGACGAAGCACAAGAGGACTCGCCGGGTGACGAGAAATCTTGTTCCCTACGCAGGCGCTAACCTGATCAGGTTCAACGGGATCCGAAATTATTCGATCTCAGCCTCATAGCAAGGCACCCCGACAAGAACCCGGCCAGTCTAGACACAACTGCCAAGGAACGCCAACACCGCAGTAAACGCCGTGATGAATGGCGCAATTACAGGATTGTTGCCGAACGTGTGCGCAACTACACTCGCTACGCCGCGCAGCAGATTGAAGCTGCGCATCAGAATCGACAACGTCGCGCTGTGAACCGGCGCGAATCATCAGTGTAATTTTTAGGGATGGCCGCATGCTGCGCAAACTTTCACTGGCCCTTGCCGTGTCTTGTGCTTCCAATGGAATGGCCTGGGCTGCCGAAGCGCCCTTATCCACCTATACCGATCTGGTCAGCGTTTATCAGGAAGCGGTCGACAACAACGCCGACCTCGCCGCTGCACGGGCGCAATACGGCGCGCAGAAGGAAGTCGTGCCTCAGGCCCGTGCCGGGCTGTTGCCGAACCTGTCCGGTGGTGGCCAGATCGCCGATGTGCGCACCGACATCAATCAGCCGTCAGCCGTCGCCAGCCGCAGCGCCAATTCTTATCAGGCGACGCTTGCCCAGCCACTGTTTCGCGCTGATCGCTGGTTCCAGTATCAGGCGGCCAAGGACGTCAACGAGCAAGCCGCGCTGCAACTCTCGGCGACCGAACAGAACCTGATACTGCAAAGCGCCGAGAGCTATTTCAACGTGCTGCGCAGTCAGGACAACCTGGCGTCGACCAAAGCCGAAGAAGCCGCTTTCAAGCGTCAGCTCGATCAGTCCAACGAGCGCTTTGACGTCGGTCTGTCGGACAAGACGGACGTGCTGCAGTCCCAGGCCAGCTATGACACCGCGCGAGCCAACCGGATTGTCGCGCAGCGCCAGGTGGATGATGCGTTCGAAGCGTTGATCACCCTGACCAACCGTCAGTACAACTCGATCCAGGGCATCGTCCACACCTTGCCGATTCTGCCGCCGGCGCCGAATGACGCGAAGTCGTGGGTCGACACCGCCGCCCGGCAGAACCTCAACCTGCTGGCCAGCAACTATGCAGTGAGCGCCGCAGAAGAAACCCTCAAGCAGCGCAAGGCCGGGCATTCGCCGACCGTCGATGCGGTAGCGCGCTATGAAAAGGGCGACAACGATTCCTTCGGCTTCAGCAACCCCAACGCGTTCGGCCAGGCTTACGGTGGCCCGGTCGAGCAGCGCACCCTCGCGTTGCAGCTGAATATTCCGATCTACAGCGGTGGCCTGACCAGCTCGCAGGTGCGTGAGTCTTATGCGCGCTTGAATCAGACCGAGCAACAGCGTGAAGGCTTGCGTCGGCAAGTGGTGGAAAACACGCGCAACCTGCACCGCGCAGTGAACACCGATGTGGAACAGGTGCAGGCGCGCAAACAGTCGATCATCTCCAACCAGAGCGCGGTGGAAGCGACTGAAATCGGTTACCAGGTGGGGACGCGAAATATCGTCGACGTACTGGATGCGCAGCGTCAGCTGTACACCTCGGTGCGCAATTACAACAACACCCGGTACGACTACATCCTCGACAACCTGCGCCTGAAGCAAGCAGCCGGCACGTTGAACCCGGGGGATCTGGAGGACTTGAAGCGTTATCTCAAGGCCGACTACAACCCAGACAAGGATTTCCTCCCGCCGGATCTGGCCAAGGCTGCGGCCGAACAACTCAAGGCACGGCCTTAACCTCCGAATGGAATACATTCTGTGGCGAGGGGATTTATCCCCGTTGGGCTGCGTAGCGGCCCCGGATTTTACGACGGCTTCGCCGCCGAACGGAGCGGTGCGACGTTCGCTAAATCCCCTCGCCACAGTGTTTCAGATCAAACGCCCCAACCCATCCAGCAATCGCTGCAACGCCCCCTGGTTACGACGCATCACCTGCAACCCCGCCTCCGCCATCCGCTGCGCATCGCGCGGTAATTCGAACAGCCGCTGCACCGCCAGCGCCAGGCTTTCGGCATCGTCCACTTCCTGTAACGCTCTGGCACTGCGCAACTGCGCGGCGATTTCGAGGAAGTTGAACAGGTGCGGTCCGCTCAGCACCGGCTTGGCCAGCGCCGCCGGTTCCAGCAGGTTATGCCCGCCGTTGGCCACCAGGCTTCCGCCGACGAATGCGGTATCGGCCAAGGCGTAGAGAAACAGCAACTCGCCCATGGTGTCACCCAGCATCACCGAAGTACTGGCAGTCACTGCCTCGCTGGAAGACCGGCGCACCGTGGTGAAACCCTGTTGCTGGCATAACTCGAACACGGCGTTGAAACGCTCGGGATGGCGCGGCACCAGAATCAGCAACGCATCGGGATGATCCGCCAGCAAGCGCCGGTGAGCCGCCAACACCACTTCGTCTTCCCCATCGTGGGTACTCGCGGCAATCCAGACCGGACGCTCTTGCGCCTGCCATTGCCTGCGCAAAGCGGCGGCGCGCTCAAGCAGTTGCGGGTCGATGGTCAGGTCGAACTTGATTGAGCCGGTGACTTCGACGGTTTCCGCACGGGCGCCCAAACGGCGGAAGCGCTGGGCCTCAGCTTCGGTTTGCACGGCAAACAGGCTCATCTCGGCAAGCATCGGCCCGGTCAGCTTTCTGAAGCGTCCGTAACCTTTAGCCGAGCGTTCAGACAATCGCGCATTGGCCAGCGCCACCGGAATACCGCGCTTGGCGCACTGATGGATGTGATTGGGCCACAGCTCGGTTTCCATGATCACGGCCAGTTTCGGCTGGACCCGATCAAGAAACCGCGCCGCTGCGCATGGCAAGTCATACGGCAGGTAGCAATGCTGAATGCGTGGCTCGTTGGCGAAGAGTGCCTGGATACGTTCCGAGCCGGTCGGGGTCATGCACGTCACGGTGACAGGCAGCGCCGGATAGCGTTGCAGCAAGGCGCGAATCATCGGCGCGGCCGCAATGCTCTCGCCCACGGACACCGCGTGCACCCAGATGCCGCCAGGTTGCAGCGTCGGCAAGCCGAGGGAGAACCGTTCGCCAACGCGCTTGGCGTAGGCCGGCGCCTTGCGCGCGCGCAGCCATAGCCGAATCGCTACCAACGGCAGCCCCAGGTAAAACAGCGCGGTGTACAGAGTTCTATTCATGGCGGCGGAGTTTATCGGCTTTTCTCACCGATCGCCTGCAAGTGCACGGCAAAACGTTCCGCCAGCCATCGCGCGGCCGGGCCCAAAGGCTCATCGCGGCGCCATACCAGTTCGACGATCAGCGCCGGCGGCGTCCATTCGCTGACCAGTTCGACCATCTGCCCCTGATACGCCGGGTATTGCACCACGTGCCGTGGCAACCACGCCCAACCGAGGCCACGCACCAGCCACTCGGCCATCACGTAAAAACTGTCAGCCCGCCACACCTGCGGGCTGGCGGGCTCGCTGCCGGGGTA
>JALYPE010000177.1 GCA_030856525.1 Pseudomonadota bacterium
GTACTACGACGGCGATCAGGGCTTCGAGCAAGTGCTGGACCTGATCGAGCGCGCAAGCGATTTGCTGGTGGTCGAATTGAAGGGACGTTTATGAGTTTGCAGGTACAGCCGCAGGTATCGCTGAAACCCTTCAACAGTTTCGGCGTCGACGTGCAGGCCCGGTTGTTTGCCGAAGCCCACAGCGATGCCGAAGTTCGCGAAGCGCTAACGTATGCCGCGCAGCACGATGTGCCATTGCTGGTGATTGGCGGTGGCAGCAACCTGCTGCTGACTGCCGACGTTCAGGCGTTGGTGCTGCGCATGGCAACGCGCGGAATGCGCATCCTCAGCGACGACGGCAGTAAGGTTGTGATCGAAGCCGAGGCGGGCGAACCGTGGCATCCGTTTGTTCAGCACACGCTGGCGCAAGGGTTGTCAGGGCTGGAAAACCTCAGCCTGATTCCCGGCACCGTTGGCGCAGCGCCGATGCAGAACATCGGTGCTTACGGGGTCGAAATCAAGGATGTGTTTGCCGGCCTGACCGCACTGGATCGCCTGACCGGCGAGCTGCGCGATTTCACTGTGCAGGAATGCAACTTCGCCTACCGCGACAGCCTGTTCAAGCAAGAACCGGGACGCTGGTTGATTTTGCGGGTGCGCTTCGCCCTGAGCCGGGCCGCCCACTTGCATCTGGAATACGGGCCGGTGCGTCAGCGCCTTAGCGAGCAAGGCATCGAGAAGCCAACGGCCAGCGACGTCAGCCAGGCCATTTGCAGCATCCGCAACGAAAAACTCCCGGACCCGGCGGTGCTCGGCAATGCCGGCAGCTTTTTCAAGAATCCGCTGGTGCCGGCTGCTTTGGTCACGCAACTTAAATGCGAATACCCGGATCTGGTGGCGTATGCACAACCGGACGGGCAAATGAAAATCGCGGCGGGCTGGCTGATCGAGCGCGCCGGGTGGAAAGGCTTTCGTGAGGCCGATGCCGGCGTGCACAAATTGCAGGCCCTGGTGCTGGTCAACTACGGCAACGCTTCCGGTCTGCAGTTGCTTGATCTGGCTCAACGCATTCAGAAAGACATCTTTGCGCGTTTCCACGTCGAGCTGGAAATGGAGCCCAATCGGTACTGAGCGTCTAAGCTTTAAAGACTGATTGAAAAGCCCTGCACGATAGAATTGTGCAGGGCTTTTTTGTTAATGCTGGGTTAACTTAGGCCCCTAACGATGCATTCATTTGCTCCACCAAAGGCCCGGTGTAGACGTTGCCGTCTGCACAAGAGAGCCGTATTAGCCTGAGCCGGTCTGCGTGGTGCCAATCGCGATATCCACGCGGCAGATAGCTCGACCCCATAACCGAAACATGATGCGGGCGTGCCCATGATTACCCTCAAACTTAATGGCCAAGACCATCAACTCGATGTCACCGAGGACATGCCGCTGCTCTGGGCAATCCGTGATGTTGCCGGTTACAACGGCACCAAATTCGGCTGCGGCATGGGCCTGTGCGGCGCCTGCACGATTCATATCGAAGGTGCTCCTGCGCGTAGCTGCATCACGCCGATTGGCTCGGTGGTCGGCCAGAATGTCACCACCATTGATAACCTCCACGCTGACCCGGTCGGCAAAGTCGTCCAGCAAGCCTGGCTCGATACGGCTGTAGCTCAGTGCGGTTACTGCCAGGGCGGGCAAATCATGTCGGCAACGGCACTGCTCAAAACCAACCCCAACCCCAGCGACGCGCAGATTGAAGAAGCGATGGTCGGCAACATCTGCCGTTGCGGCACTTACAACCGCATCAAAACCGCCATCCGCCAGGCCTCCACGCATTTGAAGGAGGCCAAGGCATGAGTCGCTTACCGAATGATTTCGCCCTGAACAACCTCAGTCGCCGTGGTTTTCTCCGAGGTGTCGGCGCGACTGGCGCGCTGGTGCTTGCAGCCAGCTGGGGCTGGCAGGACGCATTCGCCGACGAGAAGGAAAAGAAATTCGGCGCCGACGGTATGCCCAACGGCTGGATCGATGACCCGAAGGTGTACGTCAGCATTGCCGCTGACGGCACGGTAACCGTGGTCTGCAACCGTTCGGAAATGGGCCAGGGCGTGCGCACCAGCCTGACCATGGTCGTGGCCGATGAGCTGGACGCCGACTGGGCGCTGGTCAAGGTGCAACAGGCGCCGGGCGATGAAGTACGGTTCGGTAACCAGGACACCGACGGTTCACGTAGCATGCGTCATTGGTACGAGCCGATGCGTCGCTGCGGTGCGGCCGCGCGGACCATGCTGGAACAGGCAGCCGCTGCGCAGTGGAAGGTCCCGGTCGGTGAATGCCGTGCGCAGTTGCATAAAGTGATCCATCAGCCTTCCGGGCGCGAACTCGGTTATGGCGAGTTGGCTGCGGCAGCAGGTGCATTGGCTGTGCCGGCCAGCAATAGCCTGCGCCTGAAGCAGCCTTCGGAATTCCGCTACATCGGCAAGGAAAGCAGCCGCGCTATCGATGGCGCTGACATCGTCAATGGCCGTGCAGTCTACGGCGCCGACGTGCATTTTGAAGGCATGCTCTACGCCGCTATTGCCCGCCCGGCGGTGTACGGTGGCAAGGTCAAATCGGTGGATGACAGCGCGGCGCTGAAAGTCCCGGGCGTGCTCAAAGTCGTGCGAATCGAAGGTCGTCCGCTGCCGTCGGAATTCCAGCCGCTGGGCGGCGTGGCCGTGGTGGCGAGCAATACCTGGGCGGCGATCAAGGGTCGTGACGCGCTGAAAATCGAATGGGACGACGGGCCTCACGCCAGTTACGACTCGATCGCCTATCGCAAGGAACTGGAGGCTTCGTCGCTCAAACCGGGCAAAGTGGTGCGCAACACCGGCAGCATCGACGCGGCCATGAACGACGCCGACAGTACCCTCGAGGCCTCCTATTACCTGCCGCACCTGGCGCAAGCGCCGATGGAGCCGATGGTCGCCGTCGCCCGTTTCAAGGACGGCGTCTGCGAAGCCTGGGCACCCAGTCAGGCCCCGCAAGTCACCCGCGAACGCATCGGCGAACGGCTGGGTATTGCGTTCGACAAGGTCACTGTCAACGTGACGTTGCTGGGCGGGGGTTTCGGTCGCAAGTCCAAACCGGACTTCATCATTGAAGCGGCTATTCTTGCCAAGGAATTTCCTGGCAAAGCCGTACGAGTGCAGTGGACTCGCGAAGACGATATTCACTGTTCCTATT
>JALYPE010000179.1 GCA_030856525.1 Pseudomonadota bacterium
GCATTGCGCAGCTCGCCCAGATGATGCTCGTCACCGCCCAGCGCCACGGCCTGCCAGTAACTGATCCAGGCATCGCGCTTGAGTACTTCGAAGCGGGTTCGCACTTCGTGGATACGGTCGTTCAAAGTTTCCAGTTTGGTGGCTTTATCAACCACATATTCCGGGGTCGTGACTTTGCCGCAATCGTGCAGCCACGCAGCGATGTGCAGCGCCTCCCATTCATCTTCCGTGGGCTGATAACCGAGGAAGGCAGGCGCCTGGCTCGCAGCCGCTGCCTGGGCGATCATCAGTGTCAGCGCCGGTACACGCTGGCAATGGCCACCGGTGTAAGGGCTTTTTGCATCGATGGCGCCGGCGAGCAGCTGGATAAAGGCATCCAGCAATTGTTTCTGCCTGGCTTGCAGGCGCTGACTTTCGATGCACACCGCAGCCGCACCGGATACCGCTTGCAGAAACGCGATACGGTCTGGCTGAAGTTTTTCCAGATCGCTTTGCGTGCCGCTGTCTTTTAGCAGGAGGGTCAGCAGGCCGACGGTTTCATTGCGGCGATTGCGCAGGCGGATGCCGATCAGATGCACCCGTGGGCATTCCATCGCCTGCAACACATGCTGCAAGTCACCCGCCTGCTCGAAGCCCAGATTCGTGACCAAATTATTGGTCTGCGCAAGTTGCTGCAGCCAAGCCGGACTTTGCGGGTCCGCCAGCTGATGGCCTTGAACGCCGAATGCAGGTACCGTTTGTGATGCGTCGCCGATCACCAGGCCAAGCGGCTCGAAGCGATCGCCATCGTTCTCGCGCAGGTAGATCAGGCCCGCCTGAGCCTGGCCGATTTTCATCGTTTCAAAGAGCACTCTTTCCAGCAACGGGGTAAAACGCGTCTCGGCGCTGAGGCTTTCGGTGATCTCGAAAAAGCTGGCCAGGGTGTCTTTCATGCGCGTCATCGATACGCTCAACTGGTCGACTTCGAGCACAGGCGAACGCCGGGAGGCGGGAAGATTGAAGTTGAAGCTGCGAATGGCATCTGCCTCCTGCACCAGCGTGCGCAATGGTTTGACCAATATGCGCGAGGTCAGCCAGCCCAATGGCAGGCACAACAGCAAGGTCGCCAAGGTGATCAACGCGCCTTGCCAGCGCAAGCGGTAGGCATCGGCCAGCAACTCGTCCTCCGGCACCAGCAATGCCAGTTGTAAACCCCGTGGGCCGCCTTCCTGTAACTGGCTGCGGGCGACGATCCATTGCCGGCCTCCAGCCTGCAGCCGATTACCGGTCGCAGGGTTGCCCAGTAACGCCGCAAGCCCGGGGCTCAAATCCGCGGCCTTGACCATGCGGGCGGTCTCCCCGTCGGTGATCAGTTTGTGCGAGTCCGGATAAGCCACCGCGTTGCCATTCGCGTCAAACAGCACCACTTCAGTGGCGGGGGTGACCACGTGTTTCGCCAGCTTTGCCGAGAGCTCATCCAGGGTCAGGTCTGCGCCGATTACTGCGTGTTCACTCACGCGTCGGGCGAGTGTCGTCCCCGCATTGCGAGTGGAGAAAAAAATGTAGGGTTCTGTGGTTATCTGATCACTCTGATTGCGGGCGGCGGTGTACCAGGCGCGTGTGCGCGGATCGAAGTCGTCGCCAACGTTTACTTCACGGCTGATCAGGTTCAGGTGCTCATCGAAAAAGAGCGATTGAGAGAATGAGCGAGCATCAGGGCCTGAGTGCTCAAGGCTCCACACTTGATAGCTGGCGTTGAGCGGCGCTTGAACAAACGTTTTCAGGGCCGGCTCGCGCAGGGGCCGGACCATGAAAAAATCGCCGTTGGCGTAGCCTAGGTACAGTGAGGCAAGGTGCGGATTGTCTTCCAGGGCCTGACAGAAAGACTGGAGCAGAATCAGTCGATGTTGCAGATCGGTCGCTTGAGCCGCCGGGTGATGCACCAGCAGGCTCAGCACATTGCGGATGGGCTCGTAGGTGGCCTGAAGGTCCTGGCGCACATCCTGATCAATGCGGGCGAAGAGCTTTTCACTGCTCGCCAGAATGATCTGCGTGGTTTGCCGGTAGTTGAAAATGCCCAGCACTACGCCTGTCAGCAACAGCAGGCAAGTGAACATCACGCTGATATGGACGTGCAGCGGCAACCGTCGCTGATCCTGGCGCAGTGGGCTGGGCATTGCGGGTCACTCCATGATGGTTAACACACTGCTCAGCGAGCAAGCATAGTTAAGGCTCCGCCATCGTGCTTTGGTCATTCAAGGCGATTTGTTGCTGCAATGCCTGGTCGAGCTCGTCCATCGCCCTGTGCATGGCCGCGCTGCAGTTGATCAATTGGTCGGATTGATCGGTTTCATGGCAAATATTTTCGAGCGCTTCGCAACTCTCTATCAGTCGCGTGGCCTGGATGATCCTTGCGGCTCCCTTGATTTTATGCGCGAGATCGAGATAGGACTTCAGGTCCGTGCTGCCTGCCAACGCCTGCAGTGCCAGGCGGTCCTGGTCATTGCTGCTTTGCATCTCTTTCAACAGACGTCTGTCCATCGCCGGGTTGCCGCCCGTCAACAAGTGCAGGCCGGCGAGGCTGAACGCCGGCGCGAGGGCTGACGGCCTGATGCCTGCCAGCCGTGCACTCAATGCGGTCAGCGTCAGCGGTTTGAACAGGCAGTCGTCCATGCCGGCGTGTCTGCAGCGCTGCGTTTCTTCGGGCAGGGCATTGGCGGTATACCCCAGAACGGTGCAGGGCGGATTCTGCGTCGTCTGCTCATGCCTGCGAATGGCTCGGGCCAGCTCGTAACCGTTCATGATGGGCATGTTGCAGTCGACGATCACCAGATCGAACGAACCGGTTTGCCACGCATCGAGTCCGGCACTGCCATCCTCTGCGACCGTGGAGTGATGACCGAGGAACTCCAGTTGCTGGCACATCAAAGAACGATTGGCGGGATGGTCATCGACCACCAGGACATTCAAGGGAGAGGAGGTGAACAATATGTCAGCATCAGCCGACGGTCGGCACGGCTCGGCTGCCTCGCAGACGAGGTTCAAAGAAACCTTGATCAAAGTGCCGACCCCAAGCCGACTCTCCAGTTGCAGACTGCCGCCCATCATCTCGCACAGGTTGCGGCTGATGACCAGGCCGAGGCCCGCGCCGCTTCTGCCTGCCTGTGTATTGTCGCCGGCCTGGGCAAAGGGTTGGAACAGTCGCTGTTGATCCTGCACGCTGATGCCCATGCCGCTGTCATGGACCTGCAGCAGCAGTTGCACATAGCCGGGTTGTGCGCTCGCCAGAAGTTCAACGACGACCCTGATCTGACC
>JALYPE010000180.1 GCA_030856525.1 Pseudomonadota bacterium
GGATAAATCCCCTCACCATAGATAAATCGCCTCACCACAGATAAATCCCCTGGCCACAGCCGACCGTGTGCATAGATAACAAGAGGCAACCCATGTCCGACATCCTCTGGCAACCCAGCGCCGAACGCATCGGCAAAACGCGCATGGACGCGTTCCGGCGCTTCATTAACAAACGCCATGACCTCAAGGTCGATGACTACCCTGCCCTGCACCAGTGGTCCATCGATCAACGTGAGGATTTCTGGCAGGCGATCGTCGATTTCTTCGACCTGAGCTTCCACACGCAACCGGACGCGGTGCTGATCGAAGGGGCGCAAATGCCCAGCGCCCAATGGTTTTCCGGCGCCACGCTGAACTTCGCCGAGCACTTGCTGCGCCGTCGCGACGATGCCGTGGCGGTAATCGCCATCGGCGAGAGCGGTCAGCGCGAGCACCTGACCTGGGCAGAACTGGCAGAACACGTCGCCGGTTTTCAGAACAGCCTGCAGGCGGCTGGCATCGGCATCGGCGATCGCGTTGCCGCGTGCATGCCCAATACCTGGCAAACGCTGGTGGCCATGCTCGCCACCACCAGCCTCGGTGCGATCTGGTCTTGCTCGTCGCCCGACTTTGGCACTCAGGGCGTGATCGACCGTTTCGGCCAGATCGAACCGAAAGTGCTGATCACCTGCGCCGGCTACCATTACGCTGGCAAAAACATCGACCAGACGGCCAAGGTCAACGAAATCCTTGAGCGCCTGCCGACGCTGCAGCAATTGATCGTTGTGCCGTACGCGCGATCGCAGGCACGCATCGAGCACTTCCACACTCAGGCCGACGTCGCGTTGTGGGATGACTTCTACGAAGCGGGCGGCGAGCCTGACTTCGTTGCCGTTCCGTTCGATCATCCGCTGTATATCCTCTATTCCAGCGGCACAACTGGCGTGCCCAAATGCATCATCCACAGCACTGGCGGCGTGTTGTTGCAACACGTCAAGGAACACGGCCTGCATTGTGATCTTGGCCCCGGCGACCGCTTGTTCTACTACACCACCTGCGGCTGGATGATGTGGAACTGGCTGGTCTCCGCCCTCGCAGTCGGCAGCGCGGTGGTGCTGTACGACGGTTCGCCCTTTCATCCTGGCCCCGAGCGTTTGATCGATCTGATCGACGACGAGTGCATCAGCGTCTTCGGCACCAGCCCGAAATTCCTTGCGACCCTCGAAAGCAGCGGCATAAAACCACGGCAAAGCCATCTACTGGACAGCCTGAAAATCCTTTTGTGCACCGGCTCCGCGCTGTCTCCGCAGAGTTATGACTACGTCTATCGGGATTTCAAAAGCGAGCTGTGTCTGGCGTCGATGTCGGGCGGTACGGACATTGTCTCGTGCTTTGTAAATGGCAATCCGCTGCAGCCGGTGCGTCGTGGCGAAATTCAGGGCAAGAGCCTCGGCATGGCCGTTGAAGTCTGGAACGACGCCGGCAACCCGGTGATCGGCGAGAAAGGCGAGCTGATCTGCACCCGCCACTTCCCCGCCATGCCCATAGGCTTGTGGAATGATGCGGGCGGAGACAAGTTGCGTGCGTCCTATTTCAGCCTGTGCCCCGGCGTCTGGGCTCAGGGGGATTACGCCGAACAATTGCCCCACGGCGCGATGCTGATTCATGGCCGCTCCGACGCGGTGCTTAATCCCGGCGGTGTGCGCATCGGCACGGCGGAAATTTACCGACAGGTAGAAAAAGTCCCGCAGATCACCGACAGCGTTGCTATAGGCCAGCAATGGCAGGACGACGTGCGCGTGGTGTTGTTCGTGCGCCTGCAGGACGGCGTGGACCTGGACGACGCTTTGCAAGAACACATTCGCCAAGTGATTCGCGCCAACACAACCCCGCGGCATGTGCCGGCTAAAATCGTCGCGGTCACGGACATTCCGCGGACCATCAGCGGCAAAGTGGTGGAATTGGCCGTGCGCAACGTGGTGCATGGTCAACCGGTCAAAAACACCGATGCCCTGGCCAATCCCGAAGCACTCGAACAGTTTCGTCAGCGCCGGGAGCTACTGGATTGACCGGCCGTGACTGTCATGGAAAATGCCAGGTTTGACTCGCAGCCCAGCCTGACCGAAGCTGGCTGCTTTGCAAAAGCTTGCCAGCTTCGGATATTTGCATGCCCAAGTCCCGCCGCTACCTGATCATCAGCCTGTGCGTTTTGCTCGCCATCGGCGTTGCCTGGCTGTACCTGCGCGGCAGCACGCCGGTGATACCGCAAGCGATCAAGCGCGGCTACAGCGAAGCCCTGATCCAGGCCCGCGAAGGCCGCCCAGGTGCCGCGCGGGTGCTCTATCAGCAACTCGCCCGCCCGGACATCTCGCCCAAGCGGCGCATCTGGCTGCACGCCGAACTGCCCAATTACCCCAGCTCGGTCGCCCTGAAACTGGCCGACGCCGACCTGCAGCACCCATCAGCGAATGTGCGCATCGCTGCTATCCAAAGCATCAGCGGACTGGTTCCCGGCGGGCAACGCAGTTTGCTCCTCGGGCCATTGCTGGACGACAGCGATCAAAGCGTTCGGTTTGCCGCAGTGAATGCCCTGCTCGGCTTGTCGCCGGATAATCTCGGCCTGTATTTCGGGCCTTTGCAGCAGGCGGTCGATGCGTGGAAG
>JALYPE010000849.1 GCA_030856525.1 Pseudomonadota bacterium
AGCCCGGGCATCAAGCCCGGGCTGTTTTTTTGGCGCCTTGCAATCAGTGAGCGAACAAAGAGTTACCCTTCTGCCCGGCCAGTTTCTCCGGTTTGATCAGGAACCGCGCCAGTGCTGGCAACAGCCACAGCGCGCCGAACATGTTCCACAGCAACATGAAGGTCAGCATCAGGCCCATGTCGGCCTGGAACTTGATGGCCGAGAAGATCCAGGTGCACACACCGATGGCCAGGCACAACCCGGTGAACAGCACAGCTTTACCGGTGGACTTCAGCGTCTGGTAGTAAGCCTCCTGCAACGGCAGACCGGCACGCAGGAAGGTTTCAAGACGACTGTAGATGTAGATCCCGTAATCCACGCCGATCCCGACCCCGAGCGCCACCACTGGCAATGTGGCGACCTTCACGCCGATGCCCATGAAAGCCATCAGCGCGTTACCCAGTACCGACGTCAGCACCAGCGGCAGGACGATGCACAACGTCGCCGCCCAGGAACGGAAGGTGATCATGCACATGGTGGCGACGCAGATGTAGACCAGGATCAGGATGGTCAGCTCGGATTCCCTGATCACCTCGTTGGTGGCCGCCTCGATCCCGGCGTTGCCCGCAGCGAGAATGAATTCCAGGCCGTCCTTGTTGTTCTCCTTGGCGAACTCCTGCACCGCATGCACGGCGCGATCCAGCGTCGCGGCCTTGTGGTCGTTGAGGAACACCAGCACCGGCGCCACGGAACAACTGTTGTTGTACAAACCGTCAGCGCGGGCGATGGAGTTGTTGAGTACGTCCGGGTTGCGCGACAGGGTTTCCCATTTCAGGTTGCCCTCGTTCATGCCCTTGATCATCTGCTTGGACACGGTCACCAGAGAGATCGCCGACTGCACGCCCTCGGTGTTCTGCATCTTCCACATCAGCTCATCGATCGGCGCCATCGCTTCATAGCGCGAGCAGCCTTCCGCCTTGGTCTTGACCATCACCACCAACACGTCGGAACTGGTGGAGTAGTTGCTGATGATGAAGTTGTTGTCCTTGTTGTATCGCGAGTCCGGACGCAGCTCCGGCGCGCCCTGATCGAGGTCGCCGATCTTCAGGTTCTGGCTGTACCAGAGACCGCCACCGAAGGCCAGCAGGGCCAGAACGATCGACACCGGCGCCACCTTCGGGCTGGCAAAACCTGAGAGCAAGCGCCAGAACGGATGTTCGCGATGTGCGTCTTTCTTGCTGCGCTCTACCGCACGCTTACTGATTCCCACGTAGGAAATCGCGACGGGCAGCAGGATCAGGTTGGTGAACACGATGACTGCCACGCCAATGGACGCGCCGATGGCCAGTTCGCGGATCACACCGATGTCGATGATCAGCAAGGTGATGAAACCCACCGCATCGGCAAGAATCGCGATCATGCCCGGCAGGAACAGTTGACGGAATGTACGCCGCGCTGCGGTCAGCGCGTTGTCGGCTTCACTGGATTGCAGGGCGATACCGTTGATTTTCTGCACACCGTGGGAGATCCCGATGGCAAAGATCAGGAACGGCACCAGCATCGAATAGGGATCGAGTCCAAAGCCGAAAAAGTGCATCAGCCCCAGCTGCCAGACCACCGCCACCAGGGTGGTACTCAACACCGCGACGGTACTGCGCATGCAGTTGGTGAACCAGTACAGCAGGATGAGCGTGATGACAAAGGCGATGCCGAAGAACATCACCACCATCACCAGACCATCGATCAGGTCGCCAACCTTCTTGGCGAAACCGACGATATGGATCTGGACGTTAGGGTTCTGCGCTTCGAACTTGTCACGGATCTTGTCTTCGAGTTCGTGGGAGAACTTGCGGTAGTCCAGCGCCAGCAACTTGCCCTGATCCTGTGGGTCCGGGTAGGACTCCAGCAACGGGATGTCGACGATGCTCGACTTGAAGTCGTTGGCCACCAGACGTCCGACCTGACCGGACTTGAGCACGTTGTTGCGCAACAGATCCAGGCTTTCCTGCGAACCGTTGTAGCTCTGCGGAATCACTTCGCCACCGGCAAAGCCCTCCTCCGTTACTTCGGTCCAGCGCACGCTCGGGCTCCACAGCGACTTGAGGCCGGAACGGTCAACGCCGGAAATGTAGAACACCTCGTCGTTGATCTGACGCAGGGTCTCCATGTATTCCTTGGAGAAAATATCGCCGTCGGTGGCTTCCACCGAAATGCGCACGGTGTTGCCCAGGTTCGCCAGATCGTTGCGATGCTCCATCATCTTCTGAATGAAGGGATGCTCGAGCGGGATCATTTTTTCGAAACTGGTGGACGGCCGGATCAGCGTGGCCTGCCAGAACAGGAAAATGCTGACCAGCAGGCAGATCACGATCACTGCCGGGCGGTTGTTGAAAATCAGGCGTTCGAGGAACGTCGCCTTGTCCTGGTGATGGCTTGTCATGGATGTCATAGCTCCGCCCTTCTTATTATTTGCCCAGCTCGGCGCCGGTTGGCGAAGTGGCGCGAACGCCGCCCTGTCCTGCCAGTATCAGATTGCCGTTGCCCGCCGCAGTGACCGCCGAAACGGAAATGCGATCCGGTCGGTTGAACACGCTGAAGGTCTGGCCGTCGTCATTGCTGCGCACCACGCTGCCACCGTTGCCTACTATCACGATGGAACCGTCATCAAGCAGCGTAGCCCCGGACAGGCCGAACTCCAGCGCGCCGCGCGTGGCTTTCAACTCGACCGGCTCCCAGGTAGTGCCGAAATCGGTGGACCGGTACAGGTTGCCGCGCAGGCCGTAAGCCAGCATCGTATTGGCCTGGGCAGTGCCGATCACGCCGAAAAACGAGCCTTCATAGGGGCCTTCCAGCTTTTCCCAGGTCTCGCCCCAATCGGCAGAACGGAACATGCTGCCTTGCTCGCCAACAATGAACAGCCCGGCATCTTTCACCGCCGCGATGGCGTTGAGGTGGAACTGATCTTCGTTGTCGAGGCGATCGCTGACGTCTTCCCAGTGTTTGCCGCCATCGGTGGTGGCCATCAACGCACCGTATGCGCCCACGGCAAAGCCGCTGTTGACATCCTGAAACCAGACGTCGAGCAGCGGCGATTCGCGTGTCAGTTCTTCGAATTGTTTGGTCCAGGTGGTGCCGCCGTCCTCGGTGGCGAGGATCTGGGCATCGTGGCCCACCGCCCAGCCGCGCTTGTCATCGACAAAAAACACCGCTGTCAGCAACTGCCGGGTCGGCACTTTGGCTTGTGTCCAGGTTTTGCCCTGGTCATCGGAATACAGAATGTGCCCACGATCGCCGACAGCGATCAGGCGAGCGCCAGCGTGCACGACGTCGAGCATCAGGCTTTTGCTGGCTTTGGCAGACTCAACGGAATAAACAACATCAGCTGCCGGCGCCGCGGCGGCCAGCACAGGTGCCGACAACACGGCACAGCCCAACAGCGAGAGCGCTGTAGCCAGCAACGCGAATCTGCGTAGCGCCGGCGGGCGGCAGATACCCACACCCATGACAGGCTCACTCATAGACCTTCCCCCATTATTATTGTTAGGTCGTTCAACCTTTCAGGGCGCCGCAAGGGGTGCTCGCTGTGATTGACAGGTTAAGAGCATAGTCCTGAAACCCGCAATCCAGAGCCCCTTCGGAAGCTGGCTTATCCTATCGGGGTTTGGAAAGGTCTGACAATCGACGCCGCGTTATCTTTTGTTAACCTGGGTGTTGGACGGGTTGGCTGAATGTTGGGGTATCAGGTGGGGTGATTGGCGGTTGTGATGCGCCTGCACAGGCGGTGTGTCGGGCGACAACTTCACTGCGGATGTACTCGATTAGCTGTAGGAGCAAGCTTGCTCGCGATGGCGGTAGTCAGGCAACCGTTCAACTGCGGCTGTCCCCGATCAACTGTAGGAGCCGAGCTTGCTCGCGATGGCGGTGTGTCAGGCTACGTCTGTTTTGAGGGTGTACATATCCGTTATGGCGGTGATGGCTGATATGGGTTCCGCCCTTACGGCGGGTTACTTGGGGCCGGGCCGCGCAGGCTTTTCCAAGTGACTCGCTGTAAAAGCGAAGCCATTAGAAGCCACACCGCAGCGACGGATATGTAAACCGAGAAATCCTCAGCGCCCAAGACATAGCCATCGCTGGCAAGCCAGCTCCTACAGTTGACCGAGTACATCCTCGAGAATCGAGCAATCGAATAATCGAATAATCGAGTACATCCTCGAGAATCAGGCGACATCCCAAGTCCGCCTTCGCCAGCAATCTTTGCTCCTGCAGAATCAGCACTGAACCCGCAGGAGCAAAGCCTACGTCAAGCCAGACTTTTGCTGACCACTTCAAACACATCGCTCGACAGCTGGCCCGACGCACGAATCCGCTCAAGCTCGCCTTTCATCAACGCCTGACGCTTATCGTCATATTTGCGCCAGCGAGTCAGCGGTGCCAACTGCCGCGAAGCAATCTGCGGATTAAACCCGTTCAGTTCAATCACCAGGTCCGCCAGGAAGCGATAGCCCGAACCATCCGCCGCATGGAAGTTGATCAGGTTCTGCCCGGCGAACGCGCCAACGAGCGCCCGCACCTTGTTGGGGTTTTTCATAGTGAAAGCAGGATGCTGCATCAATTGACGAACCCGCTCCAGCCCACCCGGCAGAGGACTGCCAGCCTGCACGCTGAACCACTGATCCATGACCAGCGGGTTGTCCTTGAAGTGCTCGGCAAAAGTCGCCAATGCCGTAGCCTTCTGCTCTTCAAACGGCGAATTCACCAGCACCGCCAACGCGGTCAGGCGCTCGGTCATGTTGTCGCTGGTCTCGAACTGTTCAAGCGTCGCCGCCAACACTTCGGCCTTCTCGCTGAGCATCAGGTACGACAGCGCAATGTTCTGCAACGCGCGGCGAGCAAAGTGCTCGGCTTCCGCAACGTAGGGCGTCTTTTTCGAAAGATCTCGGTTGGCCTGATAACGCAGCCATAGCGGCTCGAACAGATTGTTCGCCAATTGCTTGCGGGCAAATTCCCGGGCGATATGGATAGCGTCGACGTCAGCCACTTCGCTGATTTCTGTCAGATACGCCTCGCCTGGCAGCGAAAGCATTTCCGCGACCATCGCCTGATCCAGCGATTCGTCCGTCAGTACACTGTGCAACGCAGTGATCAAGCGCTGATCGAGCACCAACGCTTCACCGCTCTGATGGTCCGCAATCAGTTCTTGCAGGACTTGCACCGACAGTTGCTGACCAGCGTCCCAACGGTTGAAACCGTCGCTGTCGTGTTGCATCAGGAACATCAGTTGATCGCGGGTGTATGGGAAACTCAGCTTCACCGGCGCGGAGAAACCGCGCAGCAACGACGGCAACGGTTGCTGGTCGATTTCGACAAACGTGAACGTCTGCTCGGCTTCGGTCACCGAAATCACTCGCGACGTGCCCTGCGCGCTGGCCTCACCGACAAGACGCAACGCAATTTCTTCACCCTCGGGATTCAACAGCCCCAACTCCACAGGGATCACGAACGGCAGTTTTTCAGCCTTGTCCGGGGTTTCCGGGCAGCTCTGGCGGAACGTCAGGCTGTAGGTTTTCGCGGCGGCATCGTAGGCCTCGCTGACCACCAAGCGTGGCGTTCCGGCCTGGCTGTACCAGCGTTTGAACTGGGTCAGGTCGACGCCATTCGCATCCTCCATGGCTTTGATGAAATCATCGCAAGTCACGGCCTGGCCATCGTGGCGTTCGAAGTACAGGTCGCTGCCTTTGCGGAAGCCTTCGGCGCCGAGCAAGGTGTGGATCATGCGCACGACTTCCGAGCCCTTTTCGTACACGGTGAGGGTGTAGAAGTTGGAGATTTCGATGAAGCTGTCAGGGCGCACTGCGTGGGCCATCGGACCGGCGTCTTCGGCAAACTGGTGCGTGCGCAGGTACGCCACATCCTGAATGCGCTTGACCGTCGCCGAGTTCATGTCTGCGGAGAAACCCGAATCGCGGAAAACCGTGAAACCTTCCTTCAGCGACAACTGGAACCAGTCGCGGCAGGTCACGCGGTTGCCCGACCAGTTGTGGAAATATTCATGAGCGACAATCGCTTCGACCCGCTGGTGTGCGGCATCGGTGGCGGTTTCGGCGCGAGCCAGCACGGCGCTGGAGTTGAAGATGTTGAGGCCCTTGTTCTCCATCGCGCCCATGTTGAAGTCATTCACTGCGACGATCATGAAGATGTCCAGATCGTATTCGCGACCGTATACCTCCTCATCCCAGCGCATCGACTTCTTGAGGCTGTTCATGGCGTGCTGGCATTTGTCGATGTTTCCCGGCTCGACATAAATGCGCAGTGCCACGGCACGCTCGGTCATGGTGGTGAACGTGTCTTCGACACACCACAAGTCACCGGCCACCAGCGCGAACAGATAAGCCGGTTTCTTGAACGGGTCTTCCCACGTCGCCCAGTGACGGCCGTCTTCGCCGGGGCCGCTGGCAATCGGGTTGCCGTTGGACAAGAGCACCGGGTAGCTGTGCTGTTCGGCGACCACGGTGGTGGTGAACGTGCTCATCACGTCCGGGCGGTCGAGGTAATAGGTAATCTTGCGGAAGCCTTCGGCCTCGCACTGGGTGCAGAACATCGTGCCGGATTTGTACAGGCCTTCCAGCGCGGTATTGGTTTCCGGGTGAATTCTGACGCTGGTGTCGACCGTGAAGCGCTCGCTGGTCGGTTGCAGGGTCAGATGGTTCTCGCTTATTTGGTAATCGGTTTCGCTCAGTTCACGGTCGGCCAGGGTGACCGACAGCAACTCCAGTTGCTGACCATCCAGCACCAGCGGCGGCAGGCCAGGGCCACGTTCAGGATTGCGGCGCATCACCAGTTGCGCATGGACCAGGCTGTGGTCCTCGTACAACTCGAAGGTCAGGTGCGTCTCGTCGATCAGGTACTCGGGCGCCTGATAGTCCTTCAGGTAAATCATCTTCGGTTGTTCGGTGCGCATGCTGGAGTCCTTACTGATGCACGGCGAGCTGATAAGCCGTGTACTTGCGAATATTGATCACGCCGGTGTCGAAAATCAGGTATTGCCCTTTGATTCCCAGCAACGTGCCTTCGGCGATCGGATTCTTGTCCAGGTTGAAACTGACGATCTTGGCCGGGTACTGCTCGACCGGGTAGCGGATTTCGATGGGTTCCACGTCGGCAATAGTCTGAATGGCCTGTAGGCCGAATCGTTCCTGCAAACCTTGCAAACCTTCCGCGCAGCTCTCGAACAACTGATCACGCACCTGTGCCAGATCAACCGACACCGCTTCGCCCTTGAGTAAAGCACGCCAGTTGGTTTTGTCGGCCACCTGACTGCGGAACAGGTCTTCGACGAAACCCGATTGCTGACGGGTCGAGGTGCGCATGATCGGCAGGGCCTGACGCGCGCCCTGGTCGATCCAGCGAGTCGGCAGCTGAGTGGCGCGGGTGATGCCGACTTTTACCCCGGAAGAATTCGACAGATAGACCACATGATCGGTCATGCAGAACGTAGTGCCCCACTCCGGATCACGGCAGGTACCGGCCTCGAAGTGGCAGCGCTCGGGGCTCATGATGCACAGATCGCACTGCGCCAGTTTGGTCATGCACGGGTAGCAGTAACCCTGGCTGAAACTGGTTTTGGTCTTGCGTCCACAATGGGAACAATGGATCGCACCCAGAAACTCGAGACGCACCGTGCTGCCAATCAGCGGATTGACCGGCACCTCGGTGTCGCCCAGACGAAACGCGTACTGCACGTGCGGCCCGTCAAGGCGCGCCGACATTTTACTGATTGCACCGCGGCCAATCTCGATCAATGGATGGCATCCGACTTGAACAGAATGTTGGGCACGCTGATCGACTTCGAGCTGCATTCCTGCGGGCCCATATAACCGGTGCGCTCGTCCTCGGGCAGGTTCTGGATTTCCCAGGCGATCATCGCTTGCAGCGAGAGTTCGCGTTGCTCGGCGGTTAGCTTGTTGCCGTCGGACCACTTACCAATCTCCACCGCCAGTTTCAGGCTCTGGTAGATATCGGGCGTGATGTTTTTGATCATTTCGTTGAAAGAGGACATTCGGTCTCCGCGCTCTCTTGATACACACGTAACAGTTTTAGACGGCCAGTTTACGGCGGTTGTACAAACCACCCAACAAACCGGTCAGGCATCCGACGAGCAACCCGCTGACGTGGGCCGCGTTGGCGATTTCACCGAAGCCGATCAATGAGATCACCCCGGACAGGCACACCAGCAACCACACCAGCATCATCACCAGCACGCCACGCGGCAGGCGATAAGCCGGGTTCGGCGCCAGCACCTGGAAGATCCAGCAATGCCCGAGCAAGCCATACAGTACGCCGGACAAGCCACCAAACAGCGTCGGCCCGCTGAATACGAATTGGGCATAGTTGGATGCCACGGCGAACAGCAGCGTCAGGCCGATCAGGTTGACGCTGCCCTGCCGCGACTCGATGCGCCGCCCCAGCTCCCAGTACCACATGCCGTTCATGGCCAGGTGCAAGATGCCGAAGTGGATCAGCATCGGTGTCACCAGTCGCCACCACTGTCCTGCCGCCAGGCTGTCAGCCAACGGCACGAAGTGGATGTACTCGCCGACAATGCGAAAATCGAGAAAGGTCAGCCAGCGCATGGTTTCGAGGTTTTCGCCAAGCAGCGTCACCGCGCCGACGATCAGGCTGAGGATCAGTACAAACGCGGTGGCCTTGGCATGGCGCAGTTGCTCGACAAACCCCGGGCGTTTCGCAGCCCGCGCCGCCGGGATGTCCATTTGCTGATCGGGGTCACCCGCCGGGAAGCGTTCGTACAGCGAGCGCACGTCTGCACTGATATTGGCCGGCACCCACAGCACTTGCTCGCCCTTCTCTTCGCTGACGCGATGCGGCACCTGCATGCGTTGCAGCAGTTTGACGAACCCGCTGAGGTCCACATTCAACGGCAGGCGCAACACGGCGACGGCACTCATTGCAGCATCTCCGGACGCTCGACATCGACCCAGACAAATTTGTCCGGGTCGAGCCGGGTTTCCTGGTCGAGTCGATAGGCGCACAGCTTGCCGTATAACACTGCACTGTAATCCAGGCAGGCCAGATTCGGACGGATCGGTGCCGGTTTGCCACTGCGCCAGTAATGGCCGACGAACAGCAAGGGCTCGTCGGCGCCGTAGCGCAGCAGGGTGTTTTTTTCGTTGGACGAAAGCGGCGTCAGGGCTACCGGTTCGGGCAATGCGTCGGGCTGGAACACGATGTCTCCGTAGGTTTGCGGGTCGTCTTCCCAGAATTTGGTGCGGAAAAACGACCGGGTCAGGCCGTCACCGCTGGTCATGGTCAGCCCGTCGGGCAAACGCATGTCGGTACCGCGCAACAGCCGATCAAATACCGTGCAGGCGAAGCTGCCGGGGATTGCCGACGCTTGCAGGAAAGCTTCGTCGACGCAGCCGTCGGGGAACAACGCACGCAGCGGCTCGATCAATCCGGCATCCCAACAGGCATGCACCACCCGGAAGCGACCGGCATCGACGAACAAGGGCATTTGGTAGAACCACTCCTGAAAATCCTGCCAATCGCCCGGATGCCCTTCCAACTGCTTCAGGGTTTCCCCCAGCAGACGCGCATGGCGCGGGGTGTGTTCGCGCACAAACTGCTTGCCACTGCCCGGCGGCGCCGGAGTGCTCCAGCCGAGCGCGTTGAATTCGTGATTGCCCATGATGCATAGGGCCTGCCCGGCCTCGACCATGTCATGGACGATGTGCAGCGCTTCACGAATTCGCGGGCCGCGGTCGATGATGTCACCGACGAACACCGCCATGCGCGACCGATGCCGCCAGACGCCACCTTGTTTGTGATAACCGAGCCGGTCGAGCAAGTGCTCAAGGGTCAGAGCGCAACCGTGCACGTCACCGATCAGGTCGTAGCTACGCGCGGGATCGAGCATCAGTCGCCTCCACCGCCCAGCTTGCTGCCCCAGCCGAGCTTGGTCCGGCAGACTTCATAGTAGTTGTGGTCGAGCGGGTGAATCAGCCGCAATTTCTGCGCTTTCTTGCTCACGGTAATGGTGTCGCCCGGCGCGCAGGTGAAATGGTTCTGGCCGTCACAGGAGACTTGCGGATAGATCTGCATATCTTTGGACACGACGATTTTCAGCTCACTATTACCATCGACCACGATCGGCCTGCCCGACAAGGTATGGGGATACATCGGCACAATCACAATAGCGTCGAGCTTGGGATGCATGATCGGGCCACCCGCCGACAGAGCGTAAGCGGTCGAACCGGTGGGCGTCGCGACAATCAGGCCGTCGGCCTTCTGACTGCAGACGAACTGGCCGTCGATGTACAGCTCGAACTCGATCATCCGCGTCGATTTGCCGGGGTGCAGCACCACGTCGTTCAGCGCATCGCCCTGACCGATAGCCTCGGCGTGACGGCGCACCTCGGCCTGCAGCAGGAAGCGGTTTTCCACCAGATAGTGGCCGTCGAGCACTTCGGCGACTTTGACTTCCAGCTCATCCGGGCGAATGTCCGTGAGGAAGCCGAGGCTGCCCCGGTTGATGCCCAGCACCGGAATATTGTGTCTTGCCAGGGCGCGCGCCGCGCCCAGCAGGCTGCCGTCGCCGCCGACGACAATCACCATGTCACAGACTTCACCGAGCATCTTGCGCGAAGAGGTTTGCAAGCCATGGCCCGGCAGGACTTCGGCGATGGTGTCTTCGAGGATCACGTGCAGGTGACGATCGAGCAGAAAGCGTTTCAGTCGGCGGACGGTATCCAGCACCTGCGAACTGCCCAGGCGACCGATGATGCCGATATTACGAAATTGCTCCATGGGGCTCCTAGAGTCAGGGTCTGCAACGGCGAGAAACACGATTATGGGCGAAAGCACAGGATAGACAAAATCCTTTCAGCCCCAGAGGTCCACTCAGGTTTGAGGCTATGCTCGCAAGATGATCCTATTTCCCGATTTGCTGCTGTTACCCCACCAGTTGCGCCACCCGGAAGTGCGCGACCTGGCGTGGGTCATCCTCGCGCCGCCGATGCTGGAGGATACGCCGTGGCCGCAACGCCATCCGCTGGCCGGGAGCGACTGGGTGCAAGCGCCGGAACAGCTTGAGCGATGGCTGCGGCAACTGGATCGCGACAGTTACGACTTGCTGCACTGGCTGGCCCAAGCACGCACCCGCCGCTTGGGTCTGTATTACGAACGTTTGTGGCAATACGCGGTGAGGCATGCGCCGGGCATCGAGCTGATTGCCGCCAACCTGCCGATTCGCCGCGCAGGCCATACGCTGGGCGAGCTGGACATGCTGCTGCGTGACCGCGACGGCGTGCATCATCTGGAATTGGCGATCAAGCTTTACCTTGGTCCACAAAGTGGCGATGGTCAGGATACCGCGCAGTGGCTGGGACCGGGCTGTCATGATCGGCTGGACCGCAAACTGGCGCACTTATGCCAGCATCAATTGCCGATCTCCGCACGCCCGGAAAGCCGCGAAGTGCTTGCCGCGCGGGATATTCAACAGTTCAGTGCGCATCTGTGGCTGGGTGGCTATTTGTTGTACCCGTGGCCGGGACAGGCGCAAGCGCCGAAGGGTGCACATCCGCAGCATTTGCGCGGCAGTTGGTTGCATCAGAAGGATTGGCCAGACTTTGTCGCGCAACGGCCGCCAGGCCGCTGGCAACCCCTTCCCCGCCACGCCTGGCTGGCCCCGGCGCATTATCCGGCCGACCAAACGTGGAGCGCCGAACAGTTGAACGCCTGGATAACGGCGCTGGAGCCATTGGCTCCCGCACAGTTGCTGGTGCGTCTGGTCGAGAACGGTGATGGCGACTGGGAGGAAGCAGAGCGGTTGTTTCTGGTGGCGGATCTTTGGCCGAATGTGCCGGGGAATGGCTGAGACCTGGCGTGTAAATTTGAACCCGTAGGAGCAAGCTTGCTCGCGATGGCGGTGGTTCAGTCACTGCCTGGATTGAATGACACACCGCCATCGCGGGCAAGCCCGGCTCCTACAGATTTGGGCTGGCCGCAGATTTTGCATTCCACACAAATCCGTAGGAGCAAGCTTGCTCGCGATGGCGGTGGTTCAGTCACTGCCTGGGTTGAATCACACACCGCCATCGCGGGCAAGCCCGGCCCCTACAGATTTTGGGCTGGCCGCACATTTTGTATTCCACACAAATCCGTAGGAGCAAGCTTGCTCGCGAAGAGGTCCATCCGGTTTTCAAACAGACAACCGCACCGCCAGCGCCGCCAACGTCACCAGCAATACCGGCACGGTCAGCACGATCCCGACCTTGAAGTAATAGCCCCAGCCAATCCGTATACCCTTACGCTGCAACACGTGCAGCCATAACAACGTCGCCAGACTGCCGATCGGGGTAATCTTCGGCCCCAGGTCGCTGCCAATCACGTTGGCGTAGATCATCGCCTCCTTGATCACCCCCGTTGCCTGGCTCGCTTCGATAGACAGCAAGCCGACCAACACCGTCGGCATGTTGTTCATCATCGATGACAGCAACGCCGTCAACACCCCGGTACCCATTGCAGCGCCCCAAATCCCATACCCGGCAAAAGCATTCAGCCAACCCGCCAGATAATCAGTGAGCCCGGCATTGCGCAGGCCGTAAACCACCAGGTACATGCCCAGCGAGAAAATCATGATTTGCCAGGGCGCTTCCTTGATCACCTTGCGGGTGGAAATTTTGTGGCCGCGCGCGGCGATCGCCAGCAGCAGCGCCGCGCACACCGCCGAAATTGCGCTGATCGGAATACCCAACGGTTCCAGCGCGAAGCAGCCAATCAGCAGAATCGCCAGCACCGCCCAACCAGCGAAAAACGTCGCCTTGTCATGGATGGCACTGGCCGGGTGTCCCAGCTGTTCAGGGTCGTACGCCTTGGGAATATCCCGGCGAAAGAACCACATCAGCACGCCCAGTGTGGCCGTAACGCTGACAACGTTGACCGGGACCATCACCGCCGCGTAACGATTGAAGCCGATGTTGAAAAAATCTGCCGAGACAATGTTCACCAGGTTCGACACCACCAACGGCAGGCTCGCCGTGTCGGCAATGAAGCCGGCGCCCATGACGAACGCCAGGGTCGCGGCCGGAGAGAACCGCAACGCCAGCAGCATCGAAATTACAATCGGCGTGAGGATCAACGCCGCGCCGTCATTGGCAAACAGTGCCGACACGAGCGCGCCGAGCAGGACCATGAAGGCGAACAGCTTGCGCCCGCTGCCGCGCCCCCAACGCGCCACGTGCAACGCCGCCCAAGCAAAAAAACCGGCCTCGTCCAGTAACAGGCTGATGATGATCAGTGCAATGAAGGTACCGGTGGCGTTCCAGATGATCTGCCAAACCAGAGGAATATCACTGAGGTGCACGACACCGAAAATCAACGCCAGCACCGCGCCCAATGCCGCGCTCCAGCCCACTCCGAGACCCTTGGGTTGCCAGATCACCAAGGTGATGGTCAGCAGGAAAATCAACGACGCAATAAGCATGCAATGCAGCCTTGAAGGAATGGGGAATCAACGCCCGCGATCGATCCGGACGACCGTTCGGGCAGAATCAGGTGAGAACATATGGAATTTCGTATATTCAGTAAAGCGCTATGTTGTGACACGCTGATCGTCGTAGCAGCTTCCGAGGCTGCGAGGCTGCGTCTGGCGCGGGGCAGTGATCGGGCGCACCTGTCGTTCATTGATTTTGAAAGTTTTCGTCAGGCACTGCGCAGCAGGCAGATTACGACTGCTGCGCAGCCGGACTTAGCCTCGCAGGCTCGGCAACTGCTACAAGGCTCGACAGCCGCTATAGGGCCATTCAGACCTTTTTGTGTTGCTCGACCCACTTGGCATAGGCGTCGATGAATTTCTGCAGGAAGGGTTTGACGGTCTCTGACAACTTGCCGCTTTCGTCAAACGCAGTACCCGCGCCACCCAGATAAGCTTCCGGCTGTTGCATCATTGGCACATCGAGAAAGACCATGGACTGGCGCAAATGATGGTTCGCCCCGAAACCGCCAATGGCGCCTGGCGAAACACTGATCACCGCCCCGGGCTTACCACTGAAGCAGCTTTGGCCGTAGGGCCGCGAACCTACGTCAATCGCGTTCTTCAACGGCGCTGGCACCGAACGGTTATATTCCGGGGTGACGAAGAGCAACGCGTCGGATGAGCTCACTTGTTGTCGGAAAGTGCTGTAGGCTGCCGGCGGAGAAGCGCCATCGATGTCTTCGTTATAGAGCGGCAGATCACCGATTTCTACGATGTTGAGTTTGAGATGGGCGGGTGCGAGGTCAGCAAGGGCCAAAGCGACTTTGCGATTGATCGATTCCTTTCTCAAGCTGCCAACTACAACGGCGATCGTATAAACGTTGCTCATGTAAGTGTTCTCGACTGTCCGATGGAAAGAGCCTGTAGTTATAAATGACGATCCAAGCAGGGGGCGAGTGATAAATGCGCCCCCCCGACTATTTTTTTCCGGTAAGAAAACTTACCTCGCCCATGCACGGTCTACAGATCCGCAAATTGAGTGATTTATCTCCAGAGGTTCTAAGCAGATGGCAGCAGTACTCGTCGGTCAGTTCCATGCAAGAGACGCGGAAGGCCGTGTTTATTCCGTTCACGAGTTCCAGGAATCTACTCCGTCGGCAGGCGACCTGGCCGGCTCGGTGCCTGTCACCACATACAAGCTGGCGATTGGCGACCGGCTCAACAAACTCGACGACAACGAATTTGTGCTGGTGCAATCAGGTATCACCCTTACTCGCGAACCTGAAACGAACGTGGCCTCATAACCCGCTGTTATGAGCAGAAGTCTTATGCGCGGTCTTGAGTTAGGATTCAGCCACTGACTCCCTCACCTGCCGAACATGGACTTCACGCATGCGTTTACGCCACATCGAAGTGATCCAGGCGCTGCTGCAGACCGGTCACCTGGGCACCGCCGCTGAATGGCTGCAGTTGCCAGTGGCCGATGTCGAGCATTTGCTGCACGAGGCCGAAAGTCAGGTGGGTTTCATGCTGTTTTCCAGCGTGCGCGGCCGGTTGCAGGCCACGCGCGAGGCACGGGACCTGCAGGGCGAAATCGCTCATCTGTACGCCGCGCTCGAGCCAATCCAACGGCTGGCCGCGAGCCTTAAGCATTACCATGCGCCGCCCCTGCGAATCCTTTGTACGCCACCGCTTGCGCAACAGTTGTTGCCGCAAAGCATTGCAGCTCTGCGCCGACGTTTTCCCGATGCGCCCTGCACGCTGCTGAGCGAAGCAACCTGCGACATCGTTCGCAGCCTTCAGTTGCGCGAAAGCGACGTGGGCCTGAGCCTGCACGATCCACAGCATGTCGATATTGATTGCCAGCAGATCGCCCAAGGCAAACTGCAGTTATTGGCGCCGCATGGCTGGCTGCAACCAAAGCAGAAATACATTGCCCTGCAAGACCTCGCCGGCCAGGCGATGGTCGGCCTCGAGGGTCATGACCCGTTAAGCCCGGCGTTCGACAACAAACTGCAGATGCTACGCCCTGCCCCGGTGGTCCATATCCGGGTGCAGACGCATCAGATGATGCGCAGCATGGTCGAGGCCGGCGAGGGTCTGGCAATCGTTGACCCGTTCACCGCGCTCGGCGCCAAGGCCGCAGGCCTCGATGCCTGCCCGTTGGTCCCTGCGGTGCCGATCTGCCTGTATGCGCTGACACTGAAAAATGCCGAGCCCACGCCCGCCGCCCAGGCGCTGCTGGACATCGTCAAGGAACAAGCCGCGGCGATTTTATCGAACTGAGCGTACTTTCCAGCGGGTTATCGAACAGTCGATACCAGAACAGCGCTATTTCGGCGGTATTGGGATCGATGCCGCGATAGCGCAAATGATCCACGCCGCCAATCACATAACCGCAGCGTTCGTAGAGTCGGCAGGCGCCAAGGTTATTGTTTTGGGTCTCGAGCATGATGCCCGGCAACTTTTTCTTGCGACTCCAGAACTGCGCGACGTCCAGCAGTGCCTTGGCCACGCCGTGGCGACGCGCCGGCGCGTGCACCGCGAGCTCGTCGATGTGGGCAAAGCCGTTCCAGTTGGTACTGATCACCAGATGGCCTACCGCCTCATCATCCAGATAGGCCATGAAGATTGCACTGTCGGCAGCATCGCGAAAACCGTCGAACTCTTCGGGATCGATGCCGTAGCACTTGCGGTAGGGGGTAATCGGCGTCACCGGCCATTGATCGACGGGCTTACCAACTTCAGCTGCGCCATAGGAGGCGACTTCGAAACTGAAATCACTGCCCCAGACATACGCCGCGAAACCGTCATCGGCAACGCGCACGGACAGCCCTGGGTATTTCGGATTCATCACCGGTTGCATACTGGGAAAGGTCCTCAC
>JALYPE010000200.1 GCA_030856525.1 Pseudomonadota bacterium
CCCACAGTGGAGTGTCGCTGGACACTAATATTGTGTCCACTGATCTTCCAATATGGGAGCGGGATTGCTCGCGAAGGAGCCTGCTCAGACATCAATCCTCAAGCCTTCTGTTCAAACGCCACATAAATCTTGCGGCACGGCTCCAGCACTTCCCAAGTCCCTCTGAACCCGCTCGGGATCACAAAGCGATCGCCCGCGCGTACGGTTTTGCTGTTGCCGTCGTTATCGCGCAGCACCGATACACCTTGCACAATTTCGCAGTATTCATGCTCGGTGAAATTGACGTGCCACTGGCCGACGGCGCCTTCCCATACGCCGGCATTCAACTGGCCGCATGGGCTGTTGTAGTGGTTGTAAACCACTTGCTCTGGATCGCCCTTCAGGACTTTCGCCTGGTCCGGTCTGTAACGCTCGGGCTCGGTAGTGGCCTGGCTGAAGTCGACGATGTTCTGGATGCTCATTGTTGTAATCCCCCGTGATTGCGGCGCGAGTGGCTGAAATGGTCTTGAATTGTCCGAAGTCTATGTTTATTAAAATGAACACCGCAAGGCCGTTTACCGACCTTATGTCAAATATATTGATACAACCCCGACCTGTGGTTTAGGGTGGCGGTTGCCTTGCGCCGATATCAGGCTGGCCGGGCAGAATTGCCGGGGACGTTCGCGAATGACGCGCAGCGCTCGTATTCAACAAGAGGAGGACACTCGTATGACCACCCTGACTCGTGCCGATTGGGAGCAACGGGCTCGCGATCTGAAGATCGAAGGCCGCGCCTACATCAATGGCGAATACACCGATGCCGTCTCCAGTGAGACCTTCGAGTGCATCAGCCCGGTCGATGGCCGTCTGCTCGGCAAGATTGCCAGCTGTGACGCCGCCGACGCCCAGCGTGCTGTTGAAAACGCTCGTGCTACGTTCAACTCCGGTGCCTGGTCGCGCCTGGCGCCGGCTAAACGCAAAGCCACCATGATTCGTTTTGCCGGCCTGCTGAAGCAGCATGCCGAAGAGCTCGCGCTGCTTGAAACGCTCGACATGGGCAAGCCGATCAGCGATTCCTTGTACATCGACATTCCCGGCGCGGCGCAAGCCCTGAGCTGGAGCGGTGAAGCGATCGACAAGATTTATGATGAAGTCGCTGCCACTCCACACGATCAACTGGGTCTGGTTACCCGCGAGCCGGTTGGTGTTGTCGGTGCGATCGTGCCGTGGAATTTTCCATTGATGATGGCCTGTTGGAAGCTTGGGCCCGCGCTGTCTACCGGTAACTCGGTGATCCTCAAGCCGTCCGAAAAATCCCCGTTGACCGCCATCCGCATTGCTGCGCTGGCCGTCGAGGCCGGTATTCCGAAAGGCGTATTGAACGTGTTGCCGGGCTACGGTCACACGGTCGGCAAGGCGCTGGCGCTGCACAACGATGTCGACACACTGGTGTTCACCGGCTCGACCAAGATCGCCAAGCAACTGCTGATCTACTCCGGCGAGTCGAACATGAAACGCGTCTGGCTTGAAGCCGGCGGCAAGAGCCCGAACATCGTTTTCGCCGACGCCCCGGACCTGCAAGCGGCCGCCGAAGCGGCTGCCGGCGCCATCGCTTTCAACCAGGGCGAAGTCTGCACCGCCGGTTCGCGTCTGCTGGTCGAGCGTTCGATCAAAGACACGTTCCTGCCGATGGTGATCGAAGCGCTGAAAACCTGGAAGCCGGGCAATCCGCTGGATCCGGATACCAACGTAGGCGCGCTGGTGGACACTCAGCAGATGAACACCGTGCTGTCCTACATCGAATCCGGCCACACCGACGGCGCCAAACTGGTTGCCGGCGGCAAACGCACCCTGCAGGAAACCGGTGGCACTTACGTCGAGCCAACGATTTTCGACGGCGTGACTAACGCGATGAAGATCGCTCAGGAAGAAATCTTTGGCCCGGTACTGTCGGTCATTGCCTTCGATACCGCCGAGGAAGCCATCCAGATCGCCAATGACACGCCTTACGGCCTGGCAGCAGCGGTGTGGACCAAGGACATCTCCAAGGCTCACCTGACCGCTCGTGCGCTGCGCGCCGGTAGCGTCTGGGTTAATCAATACGACGGCGGCGACATGACCGCGCCGTTTGGTGGTTTCAAACAGTCCGGCAACGGTCGCGACAAATCGCTGCACGCGTTCGACAAGTATACCGAGCTGAAGGCGACCTGGATCAAGCTGTAAGTCATTAAGGGGACCTTCCAGAAACAGGCTCTTTAGGCAGCAACCTTTGTGGGAGCAAGACTTTGTGGCGAGGGGATTTATCCCCGTTCGGCTGCGAAGCAGTCGCAAAACCAGCGAGCGCGGTGTAGTTGATACTCCGTGGGGCTAGGTTTTGGGGCCGCTACGCGACCCAACGGGGATAAATCCCCTTACCACAGGGCTCGCTCCCACATTGATTTGTGCTGTACATAAAAAATCCACAGGAGCGTGGAACATGCGTTGGGCGACTTATTTCGCCGTGTTGGCAGCTGTCTTGAGCGTGGGCCTGGCGCTGGGCGTCAACATGCCGCTGGTGTCGTTTCGTCTGGAAGGCTGGGGTTATGGCTCGTTCGCTATCGGCGTGATGGCAGCCATGCCCGCCATTGGTGTGCTGGTCGGCGCGAAGATCTCCAGTCATCTGGCTGCAAAATTCGGCACTGCCAACCTGATGCGCCTGTGCCTGTGGGCCGGCGCGTTGTCCATCGGCCTGCTCGCGTTGCTGCCCAGTTATCCGGTGTGGTTGCTGCTGCGCCTGATGATCGGGGTGATTCTGACGCTCGTGTTCATTCTCGGCGAAAGCTGGATCAACCAGTTGGTGGTCGAGCAATGGCGCGGTCGGCTGGTGGCGTTGTACGGCAGCAGTTATGCGCTGAGTCAGTTGGCCGGACCTCTACTGTTGGGTGTGTTAGGCACCGACCACGATTACGGATTCTGGGTCGGCGTCGTGTTGTTGCTGACAGCGCCGCTGCTGTTACTGGGTCGCAGTGGCGCGCCGAGCAGCGAAGCCTGCAGCGTGACCTTCAGCGATCTGCTGGAATTCTGCCGGGGCCTGCCGGCGATTGCATGGGCGGTGTCGTTGTTCGCCGCGTTCGAGGCGATGATTCTGACC
>JALYPE010000244.1 GCA_030856525.1 Pseudomonadota bacterium
AAAAACTTGACCGATTAGAGCGGCATTTCGACAAGATCACCAACGTGCAAGTCACGATGAACGTCGAAAAACTGCTGCAGAAAATCGAAGCCACCCTGCATATTCCCGGCGGAGAAGTAGTCGCAAACGCTGAGCATGCAGATATGTATGCCGCCATCGACCTGCTGACTGACAAGCTGGATCGCCAACTCAAAAAGCATAAGGAAAAGACCCAGAGCCTCCTCCAGGGCGCGACCGGTCGTTAACACCCCTAATCCATGATCCGACTAGAAACCATCCTGACCCCCGGCCGTTCCCAAGTGAACGCGCCGGGTGGCAGCAAGAAAAAAGCCCTCGAACAGATCGCCAACCTTATCCACCGCGAAGTGCCGGATATGGCAATGCAGGATGTCTTCGAGGCTCTCGTTGCCCGTGAAAAACTCGGTTCCACCGGTTTTGGCAACGGCATTGCCATCCCCCACTGCCGTCTCAAGGTTTGCACCGCACCAATCAGTGCGCTCGTGCATCTGGAAGCCCCCATCGATTTCGACGCCATCGACGGTGCCCCGGTAGACCTGTTGTTTGTCCTGCTGGTCCCGGAAAAGGCAACCGATGCTCACCTGGAGTTGCTCCGCCAGATCGCCAGCATGCTCGATCGCAAGGAAGTGCGGGAAAAACTCCGCAGCGCTCCGAGTAATGAAGCCTTGTATCAGGTTGTCCTGGACGAGCAAAACGGGCACTAATCATGCGCATGATCATTGTCAGCGGCCGCTCCGGCTCAGGTAAAAGTACCGCGCTCGCCGTTCTCGAAGACAGCGGCTATTACTGCATCGACAACCTGCCTGCCGGATTGCTGCCGGAACTGGCCGAACGGGCGCTGATTCATACCGAGCTGGCGCAGCCGCTGGTTGCTGTGTCCATTGACGCGCGGAATCTGCCGAGTCATTTGTCGCGGTTTCCGGAACTGCTCGAAGAAGTCCGCAGCCGCCACATCCAGTGTGATGTCCTGTACCTGGATGCCGACGAAGAGACCTTGCTAAAGCGCTTCTCGGAAACCCGTCGGCGCCATCCCCTGAGCAGTGCCGATCGCTCGCTGGCCGAAGCGATCAGCGATGAGACCAAACTGCTCGGACCGATTGCCGACCTCGCCGATCTGAAGGTCAACACCACCAATCTCAACCTGTACCAGCTGCGCGATACCATAAAGCTCCGGTTGTTGAATCAGCCGGAGCCTGGCACTGCATTTCTGGTGGAATCCTTTGGTTTCAAGCGCGGCATGCCGGTCGACGCCGATCTGGTATTCGATGTGCGCTGCCTGCCCAATCCCTACTGGAAGCCGGAACTGCGCGAGCATTCAGGGCTGGAACAACCGGTGGCCGATTATCTAGCGGCCCAGCCGGATGTCGAGGAGATGTTTCAGGACATCTCAACGTATCTCCTCAAATGGTTGCCGCGTTTTGCTGCGAGTAATCGCGCCTACGTCACCATCGCGATTGGCTGTACCGGCGGTCACCATCGCTCCGTCTACCTGACCGAACGTCTAGGTAAGGTTCTGCAAAAAACCCTGAAGAACGTCCAGGTCCGCCACCGCGACCTCAGCTAAAGGATTCACATCGCGATGCCTGCTCTGGAAATCGAAATCATCAACAAGCTGGGCCTGCATGCTCGCGCTTCTGCAAAATTCGTCGGGGTTGCCGGTCAGTTCAATGATTGCACCATCCGGGTGGGCCGCACGCCTGAGTCCACGGTCGACGGCAAAAGCATCATGGCGATGATGATGCTGGCTGCGGGCAAGGGCACCAGGATCCATTTGAGTACCGAAGGCGAGCAGGCGCAGGAGGCACTGGATGCGCTGGTGGCGTTGATCAATAATTATTTTGACGAAGGTGAATAAAAAGCTCGCAGCCTCGGTTCCCTCGACAGCTGCTACGGTCTTGCACCGGTACGTGTAGCCGCTGTCGAGGGAAACGAGGCTGCGATCTGCTGATTCAGCAGATCAACCCAACGTCGTATCCATCACCATCATCAAACAGAACCCCGCCAGCAACCCCAGGCTCGCCAGCTTGTCGTGACCATTGCGCCGCGACTCGGGGATGACCTCCTGAGTGACCACCAGCAACATGGCGCCCGCCGCCAACGCCAGGCCCAGCGGCAGCAACAATTGCGCCAAGCTGACCAGCCACGCGCACAACAGCGCAAAGACCGGTTCGACCAGGCCTGACGCCGCACCGATCAAAAACGCCTTGACCCGCGACATCCCCGCCCCGGCCAACACCAGCGCGATCACCAATCCTTCTGGCACATCCTGCAGCGCGATGCCCATGGCCAGGCTATCCGCATCGGCCATGCCTCCCCCCGCCGACACGCCAACAGCCATGCCTTCCGGGATGTTATGGGCAATGATCGCGAACACGAACAGCCAGATGCGCGGTGGAATCAGCGGATGCTCGACGGTACCGACGAGCATTTGCGGCGACGTGCCGGACACCTTGCGATCCACCAGAAACAACCCGAACGCACCCAGCATAATGCCGAAGCTGATCAGGCCACTGGCCGCCCAGGGAGTCAGGCCAAGACTCTGCGCTGCGGTAATGCCCGGAACAATCAGCGAAAACGCTGTCGCCGCAAGCATCACCCCGGCGCCGAAGCCGAGCAGCGTATCGCCGAGCGCCTGGGGCATTTGCCGAATCACCAGCACCGGCAGGGCGCCAAGGGCAGTGCCCAACGCGCACATCGCCCCGCCTTGCAGCGCGCGCAACAGTCTCGGCTCAAGGTCGAGCCAGGCTAACCCCTGGGCGCCCAGCAATGTCATGCCCGCCAGCAGTAACAGCGATCCCAACGTGTAACGAAACATCCGTCCACTTCCGATCGCCAATGTTTCAGTGCCCATAATCAGCCCTGGATTTTTTGCAGGAGACTTAAACCAGCGCTGCTCGATAACGCGCAGCGACTTCAGGCCAGTTAATCACGTTGTAAAACGCGCTGATGTATTCCGGACGACGATTTTGGTAGTGCAGATAATAGGCATGCTCCCAGACGTCCAGCCCAAGGATCGGTGTATTGCCGTTCATCAACGGGCTGTCCTGATTGCCGCTGCTTTCGACAACCAGTGTTTTCTGCGGCGTCACGCTCAGCCAGGCCCAACCGCTACCGAACCGGCTCAAAGCGGCTTTGGTGAACGCCTCCTTGAAACTGTCGAACCCACCCAAATGCTGGTCGATTGCCTGCGCCAGTTCACCGTCCGGTTTGCCGCCGCCATTGGGGGTCATGACCTTCCAGAACAACGAATGGTTGGCATGACCGCCGCCCTGATTGATTACGGCAGCGCGAAGGTTTTCCGGAAGTTGTTGAACACTGGCAACCAGTTTCTCCACTGACCATTCGACAAACTCGGTGCCTTCGACAGCAGCGTTGAGGTTGTTGATGTAAGTCTGGTGGTGTTTGGTGTGATGGATCTCCATGGTCTGCGCATCGATGTGCGGTTCCAAGGCATCGTAGGCATAGGGCAAGGCAGGCAGGGTAAAAGCCATTTCAGTGGACTCCATGATGGACAGGCGCGGGTGACGGGGTCGCACCGATGTGCAGCAAGCGATGCGTACGCGGGTATTCGCCGTGTTCGCTGATGAAATTCAGCAGCTCGACGTAGGTTTTGCTGCTTTGACGCAGGGCCGCTTCGCGCAGCGCAGGCGACAGTCGAGGGTCCTGCATGGTCTGCAACAGCCGTTGGTGGATCGCGCACAGGTATTCGGCGCTCTCCTCCGGCTGGTTCAGGCGCAGATGCAGGTCGGCGAGGTTGTGATGGGAAATCACGCAAGCGGCGACCGCTTCGTCAGCATCTGCCCAGCGTTCGAACAGCACCTAAGCCAACGCCAGTGCCTGCAAGTACGCTTCGCGGGCATCTACCAGTTCGCCCAGCATGAAACAACGGTTTGCCCTTTCGATCGTGCGTTTCCAGTGCTCCATGATGAACCTCCAAAGCAGTTGCGTTGATGACGACGATCAGCAGCATCACGTTCTATTCGAAAACGCGGACAGATCCGGGCTCGCTCGGTAATGAGATTTATTATTAGATGATAATGAGAACCAAAACAACCCCAACAAAGGTACGTCGATATTTTAGGAGCCGGCTTGCTGGCGATGTATGCATGTGCGCGGCGTTGATCCAGACAGTGCGCGTTAGCG
>JALYPE010000248.1 GCA_030856525.1 Pseudomonadota bacterium
CCTCCCCCCTAGCCTTGAAGTCATGCACAACCTGAATCCAACTGCATGACGCAAGGACAGACACATGACTGAAGCGATAACAAAAATAGACACCCTGGTGGTGGGAGCCGGTCAGGCTGGCGTGGCCATGAGTGAACACCTGAGCAAGCAAGGCGTGCCGCACCTGGTGCTGGAGCGCAGCCGTATCGCCGAGCGCTGGCGCACCGGTCGCTGGGATTCGCTTGTAGCCAACGGCCCGGCCTGGCACGACCGTTTTCCCGGCCTGGCATTCGATGACGTCGCCGCCGATGGCTTTGCGCCAAAAGAGCGGGTGGCGGATTATTTCGAAGCGTACGCCCGCAAATTCAATGCGCCGATTCGTACCGGCGTGGACGTGACCTCGGTGGTACGCAACGTGGGCCGCCCAGGCTTCACCGTGCAGACCAGCGACGGGGTGATCGAAGCCAACCGGGTGGTGGCTGCGACCGGGCCGTTCCAGAAACCGGTGATTCCGGCGATTGCACCCAAAGACACGCCGTTGCACCAGATCCACTCCGCCGACTATCGCAACCCCGCGCAACTGCCGGCCGGGGGCGTGCTCGTGGTGGGTGCCGGCTCCTCCGGTGTGCAGATCGCCGATGAACTGCAGCGCTCCGGTCGCCAGGTGTACCTGTCCGTAGGCGCCCATGACCGACCACCTCGCGCCTACCGCAATCGCGATTTCTGCTGGTGGCTGGGGGTGCTGGGCGAATGGGACCAGGCAGCGATGAAACCCGGCCGCGAGCACGTGACCATCGCCGTTAGTGGCGCTCAGGGCGGCAAGACCATCGACTTCCGTGAACTGGCCCAGCAGGGCATGACACTGGTCGGCTTGACGCAATCCTTTAATGGCAACGTCGCGACGTTCCAGCCCAACCTCGTGGAAAACCTCGCGCGTGGCGATGAGAACTACCTGGCCTTGCTCGATGCAGCAGACGCCTATGTCGAACGCAACGGCCTGGACCTGCCCCTGGAACCCAAAGCCCGTCATGTGTTCCCCGACGCGGAGTGCATCAAGCAGCCGATCCTGGAACTGGACCTGGCCAAGGCCGGCATCACCTCGATCATTTGGGCCACCGGCTTTGCCGTGGATTACAGCTGGTTGCAAGTCGATGCGTTTGACGCCGCCGGCAAGCCGCAGCACCAGCGCGGTGTGTCCAGCGAAGCCGGGATCTACTTCCTCGGATTGCCGTGGCAGTCGCGCCGTGGCTCGTCGTTTATCTGGGGCGTTTGGCACGATGCCAGGTACGTCGCCGACCATATTGCCATCCAGCGCCAATACCTTGAGTACCGCGAAGCCGCGCCCGTCGCTCGCCCTTCCCCAGTCAACGCCTGATCACCTTCTGCCGGAGTTTTTTGATGCCTACTCACACTCGCATTCGCATGTTCAACACCAAGGAAACCTACCCTAATCAGAGCCTGGACAACGACCTGTGCCAAGCCGTGCGCGCCGGCAACACCGTGTATGTGCGCGGCCAGGTGGGCACTGATTTCGAGGGCAATCTGATCGGCCTGGGTGACCCGCGCGCCCAGACAGAACAAGCCATGCGCAACGTCAAACAACTGCTGGAAGAAGCCGGCAGTGATCTGAGCCATATCGTCAAGACCACCACCTACCTGATCGATCCACGTTACCGCGAGCCGGTGTACCAGGAAGTCGGCAAGTGGCTCAAGGGCGTCTTCCCGATCTCCACCGGGCTGGTGGTCTCCGCCCTGGGTCAGCCGCAATGGTTGATGGAAATCGATGTGATCGCGGTTATCCCGGAATAAGGAGGCTACCCATGACCTTTTCAATCGTCGCCCGTTGCGCAGACACCGGCCAGTTGGGCATCGCCATCAGCTCATCGAGCATTGCCGTGGGCGCTCGCTGCCCCTGGCTGCGCCCGGGTGTGGGCGCGGTGTCGACCCAGAACATCACGCTGCCCGCCTTGGGCCCGGATGTGCTCGACTTGCTGGAACAAGGCCTGGCCCCCGCCGACGCCCTCGATAAAGCGCTGACGAGCAACGGCTATAGCCAATACCGGCAACTGACGGCGATTGATCACCTGGGCCGCACCGTGCATTTCAGCGGCAGTGAAACCCTGGGCACCCATCACGCCGTTGCAGGTGAACAGTGCGTGGCAGCGGGCAATATGCTTGCAGACCGCGCGGTGATCGAGGCCATGGTCAAGGCGTTCGAGCTCGGCGAAGGCCAGCTGGCCGATCGACTGTTGGCCGCCATGCACGCCGCCATCGCAGCCGGTGGCGAAGCCGGCCCGGTGCATTCCGCTGCACTGGTGGTGGTGGGAGAACTGACGTGGCCGATCATCAACCTGCGAGTGGACTGGGCCGATGAGCAACCCCTCGCTGAACTGCAAAAACTCTGGGACGCTTACCGCCCGCAAGTGCAGGACTACATCGACCGCGCCCTCGCCCCCGACCGCTCCCCGGGCTACGGCGTGGCGGGAGACGATCGATGAGCAGCAGTCGAAAACTGCTGCAAACGCTGGTGGCGTTTGATACCACCAGCCGTGAGTCCAACCTGCAACTGATCGCGTTCGTGCGCGATTACCTGGCGCGTTTCGGTGTGGTCAGCGAGTTGATCTACAACGAAGAACGCAGCAAGGCCAATCTGTTCGCCAGTATCGGTCCGGTAAATTTGCCGGGCATTGTGCTGTCCGGGCATACCGACGTGGTGCCGGTGGATGGCCAGCCATGGACGCTGCCGCCGTTCGAACTGACCGAACGTGACGGCAAGTTGTTTGGCCGGGGCACGGCGGATATGAAGGGCTATATCGCCTGCGTGCTCGCGCTGGTGCCGGCGTTGGTTCAAGCGCCGTTGCGGATACCGGTGCACATCGCCCTCTCGTACGACGAGGAAGTCGGTTGCCTCGGCGTGCGTTCATTGCTCAAGGTGCTGGAGCAGCGGCCGGTGAAACCGATGCTGTGCATCATCGGCGAACCGACCGAGCTCAAGCCGGTGCTGGGCCATAAAGGTAAGCTGGCAATGCGCTGCGACGTGCATGGCGAGGCGTGCCAGTCGGCGTACGCGCCTTACGGCGTGAATGCCATTGAGCACGCCGCCGAGCTGATCGGCGAGCTCGGGCGAATCGGGCAACGGCTGCGGGATACGCAGGATGCGCGGTTTGATCCTCCGTTCAGCACGGTGCAGACGGGCGTGATCAACGGAGGCAAGGTGCTGAATATCGTGCCGGCTGACTGCCGGTTTGATTTTGAAGTCCGTGCCCTGCCGTCGATGGACCCGGGTGAAGTGGCTGAGGAGCTGCAGCTATACGCGATGCAACAGGTATTGCCGCGCATGCAAGCCGTCAGCAAACAGAGTGCGATTCGCTTTACCGAATTGTCCGCTTACCCCGGCCTGGTCACCGATGAGCGCAGCCAGGCGGCGGAGCTGATCGCGGCGTTTGCCGGATCACGGGAGTTTGGCACGGTGGCGTTTGGCACCGAAGGTGGCTTGTTCGATGCGGTCGGTATTCCCACGGTGGTGTGCGGGCCGGGCAGCATGGACCAGGGTCACAAGCCAGATGAGTTTGTCAGTGTGGCGCAATTGGCCGGGTGTGACGCGATGCTGCAGCGGATGCTGGAGTCGGTAAGCGCGTGAACTGAACACCGTCCTCTGCAACAACGCCAATACTCTGCGACAACGCCAAACCTGTAGGAGCTGGCTTGCCTGCGATGGCGGTGGGTCAGCCAACACATCTGGCAACTGACCCGTCGCCATCGCGGGCAAGCCCGGCTCCTACAGTTGATCTTAAGTGTCTGGCAGATTGCATTCCAGGTTCAGCCAAGGATTCGCGCAAGTTCTTCGCGGCAGTAGTCGACAAACAATTGCACCGGTTTGGTCAGCGGCGCTCTCCGCAGCCACACGGCAGACAGGCCGGAACCGGTCACCGTTTCAGCCAATGGAATGCACACGACTTTCTGCCCGTCGTAGGTATATTCCGTGAACGGTTTAGTCACCAAAATCGAGAAGCCAAACCCGCGCCCCACCATCCCCCGCACCATCTCGATCGAAGGCGAACTGAACACTATATTCGGCGTCAACCCACGCTCTTCAAAGATGCTCACGAAGTACGTCCGACTCGGCAGAACGTCCAGCAGAATCATCGGTTCCAGCACAAGGTCCGCCAGGGACACCTTGGCCTGTTGCGCAAAACGGTGATCCGCTGGCAACAACGCATACGGTTGCTGCGGCGGCATCAACGGCGTGGTCTCGATGGTGCCGCCCAGATCATGCTCGAACAGCATCGCGACATCGATACTGCCAGCTGTCAGCGCCTGCACCAGTTCCTGCTGCTCGCCGTCGCGCAAGCGTATTTCCACGCCCGGCCAACGCGCCTTGAAGCCGGCGATCAAGCGCGGCAGGTACAGCGGCGCAACGGTTTCAAAGCAGCCGATATCGATCTGCCCCGCCACCACATCATTGTCCGCCAGGGCGTTTTGCTCGAACTCATGGGCCACCCGCAACAACTCCAGCGCTTTGCGGTAGAACCGTGCGCCACTGGGCGTCAGCGACACACCCTGGGCGTGATGGCGGATAAACAGCTGCACGCCAAAGCTGTCTTCCAGCTGCTTGATGGCAGTCGAGACCGACGGCTGAGCGATATACAGCTTGCGCGACGCCTCGGCGACGCTGCCGCACTCGGCCGTGGTAACAAAATATCTGAGTTGGCGCAGGTTATAGGCAGCCATCGGGACCTCGGTAAACGTGGGATTTCGCCCCAAACAAGCGCAAAAAAACCGCTGTTTTCTTTGGCACTCACAGTGCATGCAACATACCGGAGCAAAAACGTGGGCGAGATACTTTTTTTAAGGTCTGTAGCAACAAACTTACTAATTTACCTCCCTGCCGCCATTGCAGATGATCACTCCAACAACAAAGCGTCGCACAGGCGGCGCACAGCGAAGTACGTCCACGTACTCACCTTGCCTTGGAGCTCCTCATGGTTACCACTGCAACATCCTCCGCCCCACTCATCGAAAAACACACGATTGGATATGTGCCCCCGGAAGATCGCCATGGAAAGGTAAGGGATCTGTTCACCCTGTGGTTCGGCGGCAATATCGCGCCGTTGCCGATCGTGACCGGCGCGCTGGGTGTGCAACTGTTCCAGTTGAACCTGGTCTGGGGCATCGTCGCCATACTCGTCGGCCACCTGATCGGTGGTGTGCTGATGGCGTTGCACTCGGCCCAAGGCCCGCAGATGGGCATCCCGCAGATGATCCAGAGCCGCGCGCAGTTCGGCTCCCTCGGCGCCTTGCTGGTGGTGGTGATCGCCGGCGTCATGTACATCGGCTTCTTTGCTTCCAATATCGTGCTGGCGGGCAAATCCCTGCACGGCGTAGTCGACAGCGTGCCCGTGCCTGTCGGTATCATCATCGGCGCCATCGGCTCCGGCATTATCGGCATCATTGGCTACCGTTTTATCCATGTGCTCAACCGCATCGGCACCTGGGTACTGGGCGCCGGGATCATTCTGGGTTTTGGTTATATCTTCACTCACGTACAGACAGCGGATTTCCTCACGCGCGGAGGCTTCAACATTTCTGGCTGGCTCGCCACTGTTTCCCTGGCTGCCCTGTGGCAGATCGCCTTCGCCCCTTACGTGTCCGACTACTCCCGCTACCTGCCGGCTGACGTCCCCGTCGCGTCCACCTTCTGGACCACCTACCTGGGCTCGGCGCTGGGTTCCAGCCTGTCGTTCATCTTTGGTGCCGTCGCCGTCCTCGCCACACCGGTCGGCATGGACACCATGGAAGCAGTGAAACTCGCCACCGGCTCCATCGG
>JALYPE010000249.1 GCA_030856525.1 Pseudomonadota bacterium
TGCTAGCGGAGCAAGGGCAAAATTGCATCCGGCGCGCTCGTCTATTCTGGCTAAGATGCATTTTGCGGGCGCTTGTGGCCCGGTTTTCATTTGTATCGGAGTGTTTATGCGGCTGGCCTTGGGGGCAATGCTGTCGATGGGTCTGAGCGTTGCTGCCGCAGAGCCGCCACTGCGCTTCGTAGTGCCCGACAGCTGGGCGATGCCGATGGTGCAACTGGAACGCGGGCGCCCGATCCAGGGCATTTTGCATGAGGTCATGATCAGCCTTGCGACCCAGGTCGGCGCGCCAGCAGAATTTCATGTATTGCCCCGGGCACGAGTGCAAGGCGCCATGGAACGGGGCGAGGTCGATATTCGCTGCTACGCCGCGCAGTCATGGCTGCCGAACCAGTCCGGCGACTACCTCTGGAGCATCCTGCTCTGGACCCAACCGGATCTGTTGGTCAGCAAGCAGGCGCCACCCCTGCCGATCGTGCCGGCAGATTTGCCACGACAATCCATCGGCACCGTGCACGGCTATAGCTACCCGAGCCTGCAACCCCTGTTCGATACCGAGCGCTTGCTGCGTGAAGACGCGCGCAACCAGGAGCAGGTGCTGGAGAAACTGCTGGCCGGCCGCTACCAATATGCGGTGAGCAATCAGTGGACGCTGGAGTGGTTCAACCAACGCCTGCAACCCGAACAGCAACTGCAGGGCGTGGCGGTATTGCAGGTGCAAAAAGTCGGCTGCTATGTGCGCAATGATCCGAACGTGCCGGTACAGCGAATCTTGCGCACGCTGTTGAGAATGAAAATGTCCGGGGAAATTGATGACATCATTCGTCTTTATGTCGGCGGAAAACCGGCAGCCGATGGGGCCAATTACTAAGGCCTGGGTGGGCCGCGCAGTCATTTGCGCTTACCCGCCACAAATCGCAGACGAAAAAAAATCCGCCCCGGACAGCATCCGTTGGCAGACATGAATTAAAATCTGGTAGATCACGCGAAGGACATTCGCGTTGCGTTATGGAGGCAACCCCACCAGCCACACCCCGGCACACAATGTTCCCGCTGTGGCTGCTTCCTTCCGGATCTGACCAGGTTCACGGGTAATCGTTGCGGGGGGACCGATGGGGTCACCATAACGACACTCACCTGACGGCGAGCCGCGCCATTGTACCTGTCTGAGACGAAGTTACAACCGTTCGCGCAGATTAAAAAATATGAACACGTTCAAGGACATGCATCCCAAGCAAAAGCGCAGTCGGCTTGCCGGCATCAGGCCTCCCCCGCACCGCAACCCGTAGCAGCTGTCGAGCCGGCGAGGCTTCGTCCGGCTGCGCAGCAGTCGTAAAACCTGCCGCTGCGGTCTGTCAGCCAAACCGTGAACTAAGGTTTACGACTGCTGCGCAACCGGACGCAGCCTTCGGCAGCTGCTACAGGCAGGGGGATTTGTGGACGGTTACAGGTCTTGCACCACCTCATCCGCCCTGCCGCCCTCCTGCTGGATCACCAGATGGATGAAGTGCAGCTTGGCAATGACGGCGGGCGGCAGAACGAACGGATAGAAATCCGGCTGGCCCATGCTGCGCGACAGCTCGTTGAGCATGCCGGCCAGTTCAATCCAGGCGTTGACGAATGACAGGAACGCCGCGCCACCGGGATGCTCGGGGTCGTAGAGCGTGCTGGGGGGAAATGGCTGATAGTCGAGATCCATTTCCCGCGCACTCATGCCAAACCCCAGCGCGGTGTCCACGGCGTCCATCATGTGCAGGTAGTGAGCCCAGGTTTCCGCCCAGTCTTCCCACGGGTGCATGGTCGCGTACTCACTGACGCAGCGTGTCTGCCAGTCGAGCGGTGCGCCCTGCTGATAATGCCGCTCCAGGGCGTCGGCATAGCTGGCGCGCTCGTCCCCAAACAGCGTGCGAAACGGCTCCAGCCATTGGCTGTCGGCGATCAAGCGATCCCAGTAATAATGCCCGACCTCATGCCGAAAATGCCCAAGCAGAGTGCGATAGGGTTCGTGCATTTGCACCCGAACCTGCTCACGATGGGCGTCGTCCGCCTCCTTGATGTCAAGCGTGATCAAGCCATTGGCATGGCCGGTAGTGGGCGGTTTACCCTCGAGATCGATACCGATGAAATCGAACGCGAGCCCGCCCGCCTCGTCCACGGTTTTCGGAATCACCTGCAAACCGAGGCTGATCAGCTGAGCAACCAGACGCCGCTTGGCCGTTTCGACTTTGCGCCAGCGTTCGTGGTTCTCGAGAATCGTCAGATCAGGAATGGTGTTATTCAAGGTGCAGGCGCTGCACAGCACCTCATGATCG
>JALYPE010000273.1 GCA_030856525.1 Pseudomonadota bacterium
CGTTTGTGATGCACGGCGTCGCGATCGCCGCAGACCAGGTGATGCCACAACGGCAGATCCTTGCCTTCACTGACTAGCCGGTAGCCGCAGGTCGGCGGCAGCCATTTGAACTCGTCGGCCTTGCCCGGGGTGAGCTGAATGCAGTCCGGCACGAAATCCCGACGGTTCGGGTAATCGCTGCACTGGCAGGTTTTCAGATCGAGAAGTTTGCAGGCGATGCGCGTGTAATAGACGCTGTTATCGTCTTCATCCTCGAGTTTTTGCAGGCAGCACAGCCCGCAGCCGTCGCACAGCGATTCCCATTCCTGCTGATCGAGTTGATCGAGGGTTTTGCGCATCCAGAACGGTTCGACTTTGGCGGCCATGGTTCGAGCATCAACATCAAGGTGGTGAAAAGGCCGCCAGTCTAGTGCCTGGGCCCGTCCCGGCAAAGCATTGGCGACTGCCGGTAAGGTCGACGCTGGAAAAGCGAATCAATACCCGCGATTGAAATTCACTTCGCCTCGCAGGGCTTCGCCCGCCTGATGCGCCCGCAGATTCTCGACAAACAGTTTCACCATCAATGAGGGCGAGGTCGGTGCCGAGCTATGGCCCGTGAGCAGCAATCCCCAGGCCGTCCAGAACGGATGGCGTTGCGGTAATGGCTCCTGACGGCAGACGTCAATGACCGCGCCCGCCAGATGCCCTTCTTTCAAGGCTTCGACCAGATCCGCATCGACCACCGCGACGCCGCGCCCGACGTTGATGAACAACCCGGTGGGCTTGAATTGCTTGAACAGCGCCGCGTCATACAGGTCGTGAGTCGTCGGTGTGTTCGGCAGCAGATTGATCACATAGTCCACTTCGCCGACCAGACGCGGCAGATCGGCCAGCGTGCCCACTTCTGCAAACGGCGCCAGCTCTCGCGCTTCGCTGGCAATACCGTACAACTCGACGCCGAACGGCAGCAGAAAGCGCGCGACGGTCTGGCCGATGTCGCCGGTGCCGACGATCAGGACTTTGCGCCCGGTCAGGCTCTGACCCTGGCGACTGTCCCATTTGCGCTCGACCTGGCTGACCAGACGCGGCAGCACTTCGCGCTCGTGGCCGAGCATGTAGGTCAGCACGTATTCGGCCATCACCTGACCGAAAATTCCTACTGCCCGTGTCAGGCGATAATGCCGTGGCAAGCCATCGGCCAGCAGCGGCGTAATGCCGGCCCAGGTCGACTGCAGCCATTGTGGCTGGTGCCCCTGACGCAGCAGGGTTGCCAGCAAGTCCGGCTGACCCAGCCAGATCGGGCAATCAGCGGCCTGACGAGCCAGCTCGGCAGAATCACCGCTGGTGAGGACTTCCAGGTCGGGTGCTGCCTGGCGCAGCAATTGGGCGTACACAGGGTGATCGTGTTCAGCAATCAGAACGCGCATGGTTCAAACCTTTCAAAAGCAGTGCAAACGGCCACCGGCGGAGCAGCGCTCCAGCGCAGCGGCCATCGCCAAAAACATTCCAGTGTTTCAGGCAGATTCTGAACAGAACCTGTCTGCCGATCACATCGGATCGTTGCGCCGCAGCAATTCTTCCGGCAAGTGCTCAATGTACTCGTCCTCGGCCGGCGGCATTTGCAGGTGGTAGCCCTGCTTCTCGAGGTTTTCCAGGACCACGGTGATGTCCTCGCGCGACAGCTTGCGCTCCGGCGTCAACACCAGATCGAAGGCGTGATGCGGTTTGCCGAACGCGGCCATCAGGCTTTCCGGAACGCGCTCCAGTGCATCGCTTTTGAGCACATATAGGTACATCTCGTTTTTCTTCAGGCTTCGATAGATGGAGCAAATACGTTTCAAGGCTGTTCTCCGGGGGTGGCCAGGCTGTCGAGCAGCGCTTGGCCCATCAATTCGCGGCGCCAGCCACGCAGCGAATCAGGCAATTGGTAAGGACCGTCGGGGAAGCCGCTCTTGAGCAAGGCTTCCAGGGTTTTCTTGCGCAGCATCAGTTCAGGCGCGATATTCAGGCGCTCGGCTTCGGCCTGACCGATTGCGCGCAGTTGTTTGACTACCGCAGCGGCTTCCACCGGCAACGGCTCCGGCACAGCGGGGGGCCATTGCTCAGGCGGAACATTACCGGAGCGTTTGATCAGATCCAGCAGAAATTCGCCG
>JALYPE010000316.1 GCA_030856525.1 Pseudomonadota bacterium
CGTAGGACTTGACGCTGCCGTGGCCGGCGTCGTGGCTATCGTGGGAATGAGCGTTAGCCATTTACATAGTCCCCATCAGATAAACAACGGTGAATACGCAGATCCACACCACGTCCAGGAAGTGCCAGAACAGGCTCAGGCAGCTCAGACGGGTCTTGTTGGTCGCCGTCAGGCCGTTTTTCTGCACCTGATACATCATGATCGCCATCCAGATCAGACCGCTGGTCACGTGCAGACCGTGGGTGCCGACCAGGGTGAAGAACCCGGACAGGAAGCCGCTGCGGCTAGGGCCGTAGCCTTCGGCGATCAGGATGTGAAACTCGTTGATCTCCATGGCGATGAAGCCGGCGCCGAGCAGGAACGTCATGCCCAGCCAGCCGAGTACCTGGCTCTTCTTGCCTTTGAACAACGCCAGCATGGCGAAGCCGTAGGTGATCGAGCTGAACAGCAGCAGAGCGGTTTCGCCCAGTACGTATGGCAGCTCGAAGATGTCGGCGCCCGACGGGCCGCCCGCTACGTTGTTAACCAGTACCGCGTACACCGCGAAGATCGACGCAAACAGGATGCAGTCGGTCATCAGGTAGAGCCAGAAACCGAATACGGTCATCTCGCCCGAGTCGTGGTGATGGTCATCGTGCCCATGTCCATCGACATGGGTGTGTCCAGCATTGGTCACTAAGTTCGACATGGTTTAAGCCTGTTCCAACGAGGTTTCAACACGGGTGGCATTGGCAGGAATTTTCCCGGCCGCTACCAGACGTTTGTGCTGCTCGGCTTCGATGCGCTCGATGACATCCACCGGCACCATGTAGCCCTGATCGTCACGGGCGGCATGGATGGTGAAGTACACCACGGTGCCAACCAGACTCACGATCGCCAGCCACCAGATGTGCCAGATCATCGCGAAACCGAACACGGTCAACAGAGCACCCATGACCACACCGGTCGCGGTGTTGTTTGGCATGTGGATCGGCTCGTACCTGGCCGGAGCTTGGTACGCGGTGCCGTTTTCCTTGGCTTCGGTGAACGGATCGATGGTTTCTGCTTTTGGCAGTACCGCGAAGTTGTAGAACGGTGGTGGCGACGAGGTCGACCATTCCAGCGTATGGGCATTCCACGGGTCACCGTGTTCGCACATGTTTTCCGGCTTGTTGCGGTCACGCACACTGACGTACAGCTGGATCAGCTGGCAGGCGATGCCGACAGCGATCATCACCGCACCGAACATGGCGACGTACAGGTACGGCACCCACTCAGGGTTGGTGGTGGCGTTCAAACGACGGGTCATGCCCATGAAGCCCAGAACATAGAGCGGCATGAATGCGACGAAGAAACCGGTGATCCAGAACCAGAACGCTGCCTTGCCCCAACCTTCGTGCAGCTTGAAGCCGAACGCTTTCGGGAAGTAGAAGGCGAAACCTGCGATGTAACCAAATACCGCGCCGCCGATGATCACGTTGTGGAAGTGAGCGATCACGAACAGGCTGTTGTGCAGAACGAAGTCAGCACCCGGAATGGCCAGCAGTACGCCGGTCATGCCGCCGATGGCGAAGGTCACCATGAAGCCCAGGGTCCACATCACCTGACTGGTGAAGCGCAGACGGCCTTGGTAAATGGTGAACAGCCAGTTGAATAGCTTCACCCCCGTCGGGATCGAAATCAGCATCGTCGCCAGACCGAAGAAGGCGTTGACGCTGGCACCCGAACCCATGGTGAAGAAGTGGTGCAGCCAGACCATGAAGCCCAGGATCGAGATTGCACCCGATGCGTAGACCATCGAGTGGTGACCGAACAGACGCTTGCCAGTGAAGGTCGAGATGACTTCGGAGAAGATCCCGAACGCCGGCAGAATCAGGATGTACACCTCGGGGTGACCCCAGGCCCAGAACAGGTTGACGTACATCATTGGATTGCCACCAAGTTCATTGGTGAAAATGTGGAAATCCATGTAACGGTCAAGTGTCAGCAAAGCGAGGGTAGCGGTCAGGATCGGGAACGAAGCCACGATCAGGACGTTGGCCCAGGTGCAGGTCCAGGTGAAGATCGGCATGTCCATCAGCTTCATGCCCGGGGTACGCATTTTCAGCACGGTGGCCAGGAAGTTGACCCCCGTTAGCGTTGTACCTAACCCGGATAGCTGTAGCGCCCAGATGTAGTAATCCATCCCCACGCCCGGGCTGTATTGCAGGCCCGACAGCGGCGGATAGGCAACCCAACCGGTCTTGGCGAATTCGCCGACGCCCAGGGAGAGGTTGATCAACACGACGCCCGACACCAGCAGCCAGAAGCTCAAGGAGTTCAGGAACGGGTAGGCAACGTCACGCGCGCCAATCTGCAGCGGCACTGCAAGGTTCATCAGGCCGGTGAAGAATGGCATCGCCATGAAGATGATCATGATCACACCGTGAGCGGTGAAGATCTGGTCATAGTGTTCAGGTGGCAGGTAGCCAGGCGAACCCTCGGTGGCCATGGCCAACTGGGTACGCATCATGATGGCGTCGGCAAAACCGCGCAGCAGCATGACCATGGCGACGATGATGTACATCACGCCGATTTTCTTGTGGTCGACCGATGTCAGCCATTCGGTCCACAGGTACGTCCACTTCTTGAAGTAAGTGATCGCAGCGAACAGCGCCACGCCACCGAGCGCGATCATGGCGATGGTAATCATCACGATCGGTTCGTGGAACGGGACCGCTTCCCAACTTAATTTACCAAACATCGTTTACTCCTCTGCCCCGGCAGCTGAATGCGAACTCATGTCCATCCCTTCCATGTTGTGCGCCACGTCTTTCTCTTTCTTCTCGTGGTGCATCGGCTTGCCCGGTTTCATGCCTTCGTACTTGTCGACGATGATCTGAAACAGGCCCGGCGTGACCGAGGAGTAGAGCTCGACTGGGTTGTTCTGGCTTGGTTTGGTAAGGGCTTCGTATTCAGCTTTTTCCAGCTGTTTAGGTGCCTTTTTGACTTCGCTTACCCAGGCGTCGAAATTCTCCTGAGAAGTTGAGATCGCTTTGAATTTCATGCCGGTGAAACCTGCGCCGCTGTAGTTGGCAGAGATGCCTTCCATTTCAGCGTCACGGTTGGCAATCAGGTGCAACTTGGTCTGCATGCCGGCCATCGCATAGATCTGGCCGCCCAGGCCCGGGATGAAGAACGAGTTCATCACGGAGTCCGAGGTTACTTTGAAGTTAACCGGCGTATTCGTCGGGAACACGATCTTGTTGACCGTGGCGATACCCTGTTCCGGATAGATGAACACCCACTTCCAGTCCAGCGAGACCACTTCGATGGTGATCGGCTTGACGTCGGATTCCAGCGGACGGTACGGGTCAAGTTCGTGGGTCGACACATAGGTGACGTAACCCAGGGCAATGATGATCAGCACTGGAACAGCCCACACCGCAATTTCAATCTTGGTGGAGTGCGACCACTTCGGCGTGTACACGGCGTTAGTGTTGGTCGCTCGGTATTTCCAGGCGAACAGGAAGGTCATGACGATGACCGGGACCACAACCAACAGCATCAGCAACGTTGCGGTGATGATCAGGTTTCGCTGCTCCAGGCCGACCTGGCCCGTTGGGTTGAGCAAGGTCATGTTGCAGCCTCCCAGCAACAGCATGCTGAGCAACGGCAATAAGCCTAGTAGTCTGGGGTACCTGTTTTTACTCATCTCACGACCTCTAAAGCAGCTTGCGCAATGCAGTTGGGTTTTGATCGCCAACACTTCACCCTGCCAAGGGTTGGCATTTCTCTTGATTGAATAAGGGCTGCCCGTCGCGCGTCAGACGCTGTTCGACAAATCCTGGGTCAGCGGTGAGTTCTTATTCGAATTCGTGGTCAAAGGCCTGGTTACAGACCAATTCCATTTGGTGCGGGTAATGGGAAGGCACCGACACTGGGAGTCGCACGAAGCACATGTGCTTCTCGACGCCCTGTTAATTGCTCAAAGATGAGCAGTGCCGGGAATTCAGTGCGGGCGATTGTAGTTAGGTAGCGATGCAGAAACCACGTCTCATCCCGAAATAATTTTTATCCATTCCAGCAACAATCATCCCTGGTTATTGCAAAAGCGCGCCATGTTATCGAAATCGATTCTCAATAAAAACACCAGATTCAGTAGGTGTTTCGCGCGCAAATCAGACAGCTTCGAAGGCTTCACGGTATCTACTGACACCGCCGCAGGCCCTATCGGACAAGGGCTCTGACAATTTCTCAAAGGGTGTTAAAAGTGCCTGTTGTGGATTGTTACGTTTGTAATCGCACGGCCTGCAAACGGCCCCACTCTGAAGCTCCGTCATCAGAAATCCGAGCGTTCGTCACAGCTGGCTAACCCACCTCTGTGACAACATGTCGCACACGTGCCACACCCCCGATTGCCATACATCACGAACTTTTTACTTGGGATCTGAAACGTACAACGCCCCGGTGCTCGCTACGAAGACCGGGGCGTTTTTGCAGCGGATGCGCCGTTTTCCCACTGACCTCAGCGCAGGGCTTTGCGGTTGCGCGAGGTGAGCAACGGTACCAGCACAACAACCAAGACAAAGGCTACCAGCGCCCACTGCGCCAGCGACAGACCCAGGATCGGCGGGTACGGCGTGGAGCAAAAGCCATCAACCTGGAAACCGAGCGGGAAGACTTTCGCCAACGGCAGGCCGTCCACGATTGGTTGCAAGACATCGATGCCGCAGCTGACCGCTGGATAGAACTGCGTGTAGACGTGATGGCCAGCGACCGCAGCGCCAGCGATGGCGCAAATCACCACCAGAGTTTCGAGCACGGTGATGCTGCGGCGGGTGCGCATGGCCGCGCCGACGAAGGCGAAGATAGCGATCAGCAGCAGCGCGTAACGTTGAAGAATGCACAGCGGGCATGGCGCCTCGCCCAATACCACCTGCATGTACAGGGCGCCGCCGATCAGCGCCAGGCAGATGATGCCCAACAGCACCAGATAGCGCCGTTCACGGCCCAACCGCATCGTTTCCTCGCTCATCGTGTTTCCCTTCTGAATTTCGAATGCCCGCCAGTTTACACGCTGGCCTGGACCTTTGAGAGTCCGGCGCATGGTAATGCGGTTTCGGGGAATTAACCCCAGGGCGGTTAAGCGGGGATTAAATTTGGGCCATTTCCGGAGATTGCGTGATGCCAAGACCGAATCGCCAGCAGGCTGGCTCCCACATTGGAATGCATTGAACTGTGGGAGCCAGCGTGATGCTCTCACTCTGGAATGCACTGACCTGTGGGAGCCAGCTTGCTGGCGATGCGGATGCTCAGTCGCCGTAGATATCCGACTTGAAATACTTCTCGGAAATCTTCTGATATTCACCACTGGCGCGAATACCGTCGATTGCCGTGTTCAGCTTGCTGACCAGCTCGGTATTGCCCTTGCGCACCGCGATCCCGGCGCCCTCGCCCACGTATTTCGGGTCCTTGAGTTCCGGCCCGACGAAGGCATAGCCCTTACCGCGCGGCATGGTCAGGAAGTCGTTCAACGGGATGGTGTCGGCGAAAATCGCATCGAGGCGCCCGGCAGCCAGATCCATATAGATCTCTTCGTTGTTGCTGTAACGCTTGACGGTGACTCCCTTGGGCTCGAACACCTCGGTGGCGAAACGGTCTGTGGTGGTCGCACGCTGCACGCCAACAGATTTGCCTTTGAGGCTGGCGTACTGATCATCGACGGTCGCGCCCTCTTTCATGACCAGGCGCGAAGAAGTGAAGTAATACTTGTGGCTGAAATCGACCGACTTCTTGCGATCTTCATTAATGGTCATGGACGACAGCGCCATGTCGATCTTCTTCACCTTCAGCGAAGGGATCAGGCCGTCGAATTCGCCTTCGACCCACACACACTGGACCTTCATCTGCGCGCACAACGCGTTGCCGATTTCGTAGTCGAAGCCAACGATTTCACCCTTGTCGGTTTTCGAAGCGAACGGCGGATACGCGGCTTCGATGCCAATGCGCAGTGGTTTTTCAGCAGCAAACAGGCTGGAACACGCCAGCAGGCTGAAGGCCAGGCCGGTGATGAGGGGGAGTTTCTTCATATTCGTTCTCTCGCGGGTTGTTGTTGGTTTGGCAAGATGGAAGAAGAGCTGAAGCGGGAATGGACAGTTTTTATACTTGGAAATCCATACTGGACTTTTTCGTACCAAGCGTCAATTTCAGCGAGGAAGATGTGCCGGCCGATGGTCAGGTGGTAACCATGAAGGTATTGGGTGAAGCTAATAGCCCCTCCGCGAGCAGGCTCGCTCCTACAAGGGATCTACGTCGTACACAGATGCTGTCTTCATGGAGATCGACTGTGGGAGTGAGCCTGCTCGCGATGGCGCCAGACCTGTCGCCAACAAAGCAGCAGGTTATTTACTGCTTCCAGCGATCCGCCGCCGCATGGTCACTGTCGCGACCTTCCACCCAACGCGGCCCGTCGCTGGTGTTTTCCTTTTTCCAGAACGGCGCACGGGTTTTCAGGTAGTCCATGACAAATGCGCAGGCATCGAACGCGGCCTGGCGATGGGCGCTGGCAGCGCCGACGAAGACGATTGGCTCACCCGGCTCGAGCGAGCCAATGCGATGAAGCACTTCCAGCTTGAGCAGCGGCCAGCGCTGTTCGGCCTCGGCTGCAATTTTGCCCAAGGCCTTTTCGGTCATGCCCGGGTAGTGCTCCAGGAACATGCCGGCGACATCGAGCCCGTCATTGAAGTCGCGCACATAGCCGACAAAACTCACCACCGCACCCACACCGACATTGGCGGCATGCATGGCGTTGACTTCAGCACCCGGGTCGAACGCCGTGGATTGCACGCGAATCGCCATGGCTCAGCCCCCGGTTACGTGCGGAAAAAACGCCACTTCATCGCCATCGCTGACCGGCTCGTCCAGTTGGCAGAGGTCTTCGTTGCGCGCGCACATCAGGTTCTGCTCGGTCAGCACCACGGCGCCGTCACGCCGGACCAGCAGCTCACGGACATCATCGACCGTAGCGAAATCGCCCGACACTTGCAGCGACTCCATTTGCAGCGCTTCACGGTAACGGGCAAAAAACTTCACGGTAATGTTCATGGCTGATCCGCCTGAAAGTGCCCGCTCTTGCCGCCGAGTTTTTCCAGCAGACGCACGCTTTCGATGGTCATGCCACGGTCGACGGCCTTGCACATGTCATAGATCGTCAGCGCCGCGACGCTGGCGGCGGTCAGCGCTTCCATCTCGACGCCGGTCTGCCCGGACAGTTTGCAACGCGCGACGATGCGCACGGTGTCGTCGCCTTCAGCGCTGAGTTCGACCTTGACGCCGGTGAGCATCAGCGGATGGCACAGCGGAATCAGATCG
>JALYPE010000330.1 GCA_030856525.1 Pseudomonadota bacterium
CGCCGACGATTACCTGGCCAAGCCATTCAACCCGGACGAGCTGATGGCGCGCGTCAAAGCGGTCCTGCGTCGTCAATCGGCGCCGGTGCCGGGCGCACCAGGCAGCGAAGACGAGAGCGTGACTTTCGGTGATTACGAGCTGTCGCTGGCGACCCGCGAACTCAAGCGCGGTGACGAAGTGCACATGCTCACCACCGGCGAGTTTGCCGTGCTCAAGGCGTTGGTGATGAATGCGCGTCAGCCGTTGACCCGCGACAAACTGATGAACCTGGCCCGCGGTCGCGAGTGGGATGCCCTGGAGCGCTCCATCGACGTGCAGATCTCCCGTCTGCGTCGGATGATCGAACCGGATCCGTCCAAGCCGCGCTACATCCAGACTGTCTGGGGCGTGGGCTACGTGTTCGTCCCGGATGGCGCCGCCACCAAGTGATCGGCGATTTGTAGGAGCGGGTGTGCGGACTTCGATGTCCGCAGACTCGCGATCCGCAATGTGCGAGCATCGCTCGCTCCTGCAAGTGTGTAGCGGTTATTCATGAAAACCCCCGTTTGGTTCCCCCAGAGTTTTTTCTCCCGCACCTTGTGGCTGGTGCTCATCGTCGTCCTGTTCTCCAAGGCGTTGACCCTGGTTTATCTGTTGATGAACGAAGATGTGCTGGTGGACCGCCAATACAGCCACGGTGTCGCACTCACGCTACGCGCCTATTGGGCCGCGGATGAAAACAACCGCGACAAGATTGCCGAAGCCGCAACACTGATTCGGGTGGTTGGCGCGGGAGTGCCGGCAGGCGAGCAACATTGGCCTTACAGCGAAATTTATCAGCGGCAGATGCAAGCCGAATTGGGCGCCGACACTGAAGTGCGCTTGCGCATGCACTCGCCGCCGGCGCTATGGGTTCGGGCGCCAAGCCTGGGCGATGGCTGGCTGAAGGTGCCGCTGTATCCGCATCCTCTGCGTGGCCAGAAAATATGGAACGTGCTCGGCTGGTTTCTCGCCATCGGCTTGCTGTCGACCGCCTCCGCCTGGATTTTCGTCAGTCAGCTCAACCAGCCTTTGAAGCGTCTGGTCTATGCGGCCAGGCAGCTTGGTCAGGGCCGTAGCGTGCGGCTGCCGATCAGCGACACGCCCAGTGAAATGACCGAGGTTTATCGGGCCTTCAACCAGATGGCCGAAGACGTCGAGCAGGCCGGCCGGGAGCGTGAGTTGATGCTGGCCGGGGTGTCTCACGATCTGCGCACGCCGCTCACGCGGTTGCGCCTGTCTCTGGAGCTGATGGGTGACCACAGCGATCTGTCGGACGACATGGTTCGCGATATCGAGGACATGGACGCGATCCTGGACCAGTTTCTGGCGTTTATTCGCGATGGTCGCGATGAGTCTGTGGAAGAGGTCGATCTGACCGAGCTGGTGCGCGAAGTGGCTGCGCCGTATAACCAGAACGAACAAAAGGTGCAGCTGCGCCTCGAGCCCATTCAGCCGTTCCCGCTGCGCCGGGTATCCATGAAGCGGCTGCTGAATAACCTCATCGGCAACGCCTTGAATCATGCCGGCACCGGGGTTGAAGTGGCCGCGTATGTCTCCGGCGATATCAACGCACCGTATGTGGTGCTGAGCGTGATGGATCGCGGGGCAGGGATTGATCCTTCGGAACTTGAGGCGATTTTCAACCCCTTTACCCGGGGTGATCGTGCCCGTGGTGGCAAGGGGACCGGGCTGGGCCTGGCGATCGTGAAGCGAATCGCTTCGATGCACGGCGGCAACGTCGAACTGCGCAACCGCGCCGGCGGCGGCCTGGAGGCGCGGGTACGATTGCCGCTTGGGTTGATGCTGCCGCGGGATGCGGTTTAAAACCGCTTTGCCTTAGCCTTTTCCTTTGGTCCGGGTCATGTTTGGCCCGCCATTCTTCTCGAGATGCTCAATAATAATCCCCGCCACATTCTTCCCGGTGGTGGTTTCGATCCCTTCCAGTCCCGGCGACGAATTCACTTCCATCACCAGCGGTCCGTGGTTGGAGCGCAAGATATCCACACCCGCCACGGCCAACCCCATCACCTTGGCTGCACGCAACGCCGTCATACGTTCTTCCGGCGTGATTTTGATCAGGCTGGCACTCCCGCCGCGATGCAGATTGGAACGAAATTCCCCGGGTTTGGCCTGACGTTTCATCGCAGCGATCACCTTGTCGCCGACCACAAAACAGCGAATGTCAGCGCCACCGGCTTCCTTGATGTATTCCTGAACCATGATGTTTTGCTTGAGGCCCATGAACGCCTCGATCACTGACTCTGCCGCAGTCGCGGTTTCACACAGCACAACGCCGATGCCCTGCGTCCCTTCGAGCACTTTGATCACCAGCGGTGCGCCGTTGACCATGGCGATCAAATCGGGAATGTCATCGGGGGAGTGCGCAAAACCTGTCACCGGCAGACCGATTCCGCGACGCGAGAGCAATTGCAGCGAGCGCAATTTGTCCCGGGAGCGGGCGATGGCCACCGATTCGTTCAGTGGAAACACCCCCATCATTTCAAACTGGCGCAGCACCGCGCAGCCGTAGAACGTTACCGACGCACCGATCCGCGGGATCACCGCGTCGAAACCTTCCAGCGGTTTGCCGCGGTAGTGAATCTGCGGCTTGTGGCTGGCAATGTTCATATAGGCGCGCAAGGTGTCGATCACCACCATTTCATGTCCACGCTCGGTACCGGCTTCGACCAGACGACGGGTGGAATACAGACGCGGATTCCGCGACAGCACAGCGATCTTCATGCAACACCTGTGGAGAAGGTAGATACCGGGAACACCGGCTTGTCTTGTACGTATTTGATACCCGGATTAACCACCAATTGGCCGTCGATCAGGGCTTTGGAGCCGAGTAGCAAGCGATATCGCATGGATTTGCGGCAGGCGAGGGTGAACTCGACCCGCCAGACCCGATCACCGAGGGCCAGGGTGGTGCTGACCACGTAACGCATCTGCGCATGGCCATTGGAGCTTTTAATGGTTTTGCGCGTTACCAACGGCGCTTCGCAGCGGCGATGACGCAACTGCACAACGGTGCCCAGGTGTGCCGTAAAACGAACCCACCGTTCACCATCGCGCTCGAACGGTTCAATGTCGGTGGCGTGCAGACTTGAGGTGCTGGCGCCCGTGTCGATCTTGGCTCGCAAGCCCGCGACTCCCAGATCAGGAAGCGCCACCCACTCGCGCAGACCGACAACGGTCAAATGGTCAAATGTCTTCAATAGGAAAAAACCGGCGGTTAACGCGCCCAGGCTTCAGGTTGTACCTGAGCCAACGCTTTGAATGCAGGTTTGGCGAACCAGTATCCCTGCATCAGAAAAATTCCACAGTCCGCCAGGAAATCCCGTTCACCAGCGCTTTCGATGCCTTCGGCGATCACTGTAACGTTCAGCTCCGCACACATTGTGACAATCCCCCGGACAATGGCCTGACGAACACGATCGCGGTCGATATCGCGTATGAGCGCCATGTCGATCTTGATCAGGTCACGGAAGATAATCGCTACCGCTTTGACCAGCTCTGCCGGATCCGGGCCATTGAAG
>JALYPE010000357.1 GCA_030856525.1 Pseudomonadota bacterium
AATACATGATGAGCGAACTGGTGGCCATCGGCGGCATCCAACCGCTGATGAAACGCATGCTCGACGCCGGCATGTTGCACGGCGACGTGCTGACGGTGACCGGCAAGACTCTGGCGGAAAACCTCGCCCACGTGGCCGATTACCCTGACGGTCAAGACGTGATTTTGCCGTTTGATCGGCCGGTCAAAAAGGATTCGCATCTGGTCGTGCTGCGCGGCAACCTGGCGCCCGGCGGCTCGGTGGCGAAAATCACCGGCAAGGAAGGCCTGCGCTTCGACGGCACCGCGCGGGTTTATCACGGTGAAGAAGGCGCATTGGCTGGCATTTTGAATGGCGAGGTCGAGGCAGGCGATGTGATCGTGATCCGCTACGAAGGGCCCAAAGGTGGCCCGGGCATGCGTGAAATGCTCTCGCCGACTTCCGCGGTGATGGGCAAAGGGTTGGGCCAGGACGTGGCGCTGATCACCGACGGACGATTCTCCGGTGGCTCGCACGGTTTTGTCGTCGGGCATATCACGCCGGAGGCCTTCGAAGGCGGGCCGATTGCGCTGATTGAAGACGGTGACAGGATCACCATCGATGCCGAAACGCGGCAGATCACGGTGCAGGTGTCCGATGCCGAACTGGCGGAACGCAAGACCCGCTGGGTGCGGCCGGAATTAAAGTACAAGCGCGGGGTGTTGGCCAAGTATGCGAAGACGGTGTCCAGTGCCTCCGAGGGGGCTGTTACTGATAAATATTTGTAGAGAACAGTGCGCAGGACGGACGCCATCGCGAGCAAGCTCGGCTCCTACAGGTGACTGCGTTTCAGCTTGCAGACACGATCAATCCGTCCAATTCAAACGCTTCCTGTAACAAATGCGCTTCAACACCTTTAAAACTTCTGAAAGCCCAGTCAACTCTCACCTCTACATGGGCGATACCTATTCGCCCGGCTCAATTCATCCTCAGTTAATGCCTTCAGGCTATCAACTTGTCCTTTCAGATCAGGAGTCACCCATGAATCGTTCCCTATGGATTGGCGTCATCGGTTTTCTTGCGGCGGGCACTGCCCACGCCGCGTCGCAGGACGTATCGATGAACCTTGTCAGCGCCGACGGCGCGCCGCAAGCAATCGGCAGCATCAGCGTCAGCGAAACACCGTACGGCCTGCTGTTCACCCCGAACCTCAAGTCCCTGCCGGCCGGCGTCCATGGTTTCCACGTGCACGAAAACGGCAGCTGCGAAGCGGGCATGAAGGATGGGGTCAAAGGCGCCGCGCTGGCGGCGGGTGGGCATTTTGATCCGCAGAAAACCGGCAAGCACCTTGGTCCTTACGCCGACGGTCACCTGGGCGATTTGCCGGCGGTGTACGTGACCGCTGACGGCATCGCCAACTATCCAGTGCTGGCGCCGCGCCTGAAAAAGCTCTCCGAGATCAAAGGACACGCGCTGATGATCCACGCGGGCGGTGACAACCACGCAGACATGCCTAAACCCCTGGGCGGTGGCGGCGACCGCGTGGCGTGCGGGGTGATATGACACGCTCGACGCAGCGTTTAAGCCTCAGCAGATAAACGCTGCGCAGCACTGCTCAGCAGTTTGCGCAATGTCAGCGCATTACCCAAGGCAAAGCCACCGGCAGTGTTATCGAAAATGCACCAGGTGGCGATGCCGGCTTTCGCGCTGAGGTGCGCCTGCCGCGCCAACGCTTGCAAGCGCTCCAGGTCATAGTCGCTGTAATAAATGCGCGGTGAGCCATGCCAGCGCCAGTAGTGAATACCCGGCCAACCACCCGGAGCCTCCCCGTCGCTGACAGGCGATGGATCGGCAGCCACCCGCCCGACCCGATGTTCGATGAGCAATGCTTCGGCCTGCAACCAGCTGTCGTGTCGAGGCTCGAGGACCACGGCACCCGCATAACGATGCCGCACTGCCTGGAAAAACGCCATGGCGATGGCCTCCTCATACGCCAATGATGGCGGCAGTTGCACCAGAAGACACCCCAGCGACTCACCCAACATCGTGCACTGGAAGAGGAAATCGTCCAGCAGTTGATCACAGCCCTGCAATCGCTGAACGTGGGTGATCAGCTTGGGCATCTTCACCGAGAAGCGAAACCCCGGCGGGACCGATTGCCCCCAGCGTGCATAGGTTTGCGGTTGATGCGGTCGGTAAAACGAGCTGTTGATTTCCACGGCGCTCAACTGCGTCGCGTAGCGCTGCAGGTGGGTGCCATGTTCGGTAAACATCGGCCAGTGTTCACGCGGCAAATTCCAGCCGGCGCACCCGACATACACCGCTGGCCCCGCTTCACGGCCGTTCAATAGAGCACCGCCGCCGCATCGCGCATGAAAATCTCCACGGTCTTGGGCCCCACGCCCTCGAATTCGCTCAAGCGCTTTTCAAAGGCCTGGCGGTCTTCGCTGGCCGCGCGGATGTTGAGCATCCTCCCGGCGTATTCATCGGTCATTTTCTTGCTCAGGCTCAACAGCCGCGCAGCCGTGGTCTCGTCGTAGCGCACATAACGCGCTTGCCCCAGCATCGAAACCAGTTCGCGGTGAGTGCAATTGCCGATCTTTCGCGCGGTGTCGCGTGCGTGTTTCTCGACGATCACGCGATAGGCCTGCGCAGCGATATCCGCCTGGATGCGCTTGCCCATCAGAAAGCTGGCGATAAACCATTTGAACAAAGCGTCTTCGTCGTCGTGTTTGAGGTGAATGCCCAGATCGCTGGCACTGATCGTTTTGCTCATCGGCAGGCGTTCCTCTGCTCATTCGTTGCCCATTCCTAGCTTCGAGAAAACACTGCGCGGCAAGTTCGTTTTTTTCATCTAGTCTCTGTCCGGGTTGTCCCCGATCATCCTTGAACAACAATAAAAACCTCAGGAATAGACGATGTCCGAACTGAACCTGCACCCCGCCGCCGCTGCGACCCTCAACCAATGGCACGAGATGATTCGCAAGGCCGACCTGCAAGCGCTACCGAATTTGCTCGACCCTCAAGCGGTGTTCCGCTCACCGATGGCTCATACGCCCTACCCCGGTGCTCCGGTGGTCACGATGATTCTCAACACGGTGTTGAACGTCTTCGAGGATTTCCGCTATCACCGTGAACTGGCGACAGCGGACGGTTTGAATGTGGTGCTGGAATTCAGCGCGAAAGTCGCCGGGAAGGAATTGAAAGGTATCGACATGATTCGCTTCGACGAGCAGGGGAAAATCGTCGAATTCGAGGTGATGGTGCGTCCGCTCAGTGGCTTGCAGGCGTTGGGTGAAGAGATGGGCCGTCGCCTCGGCGTCTATCTGGCAGCCAGCAAGGCCTGATCGCCAGGGTAGCGACTCCGGCTGAAGTGGCGGCATGCGTGATGCCCCACCTCAGCGCGGGAACCGTCAAGGATCAACCTGGGCCATCAGCTCGGGAACTGTTTCGGGACGATTGGCGAAGCGCTGCGCCAGCACCGCACAGACCATCAACTGAATCTGATGGAACAGCATCAGCGGCAAAATCAGCACGCCAATCGTGCTGCCGGCGAACAGCACCTGCGCCATGGGCACACCGGTCGCCAGGCTTTTCTTCGATCCGCAGAAGAGGATGGTGATGCGGTCCTCCTGATTGAAGCCGAACACCTTGCCCAGCAACGTCGACGCCACCAGTACCAGAGCGAGCAGGATGCAGCACGCGCCCACCAGCCCGGCCAGTTCCCATGCCGGAATCTGCTGCCAGATCCCCTCGATCACTGCCTCGCTGAAAGCGCCGTAGACCACCAGCAGAATCGAGCCCTGATCAACAAATTTGAGCCAACCTTTGTTGCGCGCCACCCAGGCGCCGATCCAGCGCCGGGCAATCTGACCGGCGATAAACGGCAGCAACAGTTGCACACTGATTTTCAGAATGGCATCCAGCGTCGAAGCGCCATTGCCATGCACGTCGAGCAACAGTGTCACCAGCAACGGCGTGAGAAAAATCCCGAACAGGCTGGAAGCCGCCGCGCTGCAGATCGCCGCCGGAATATTCCCGCGGGCCAGCGAGGTGAAGGCAATGGCCGACTGCACCGTAGCCGGGAGCGCGCAGAGATAGAGCATGCCCATGTACAGATCGTCGCCGATCATCGGTGACAGCAAGGGCTTGAGTGCCAGTCCCAATAACGGAAACAGCACGAACGTCAGGGCGAATATCAACAGATGCAGCCGCCAGTGCCCGGCGCCGGCGATCACCGATTCGCGTGATAATTTGGCACCGTGCAGGAAAAACAGCAGGGCAATGGCAATGTTGGTGAGCCAGCCAACACCGACGGCCACCTGGCCGCTGGCAGGCAGCACACTGGCGATGATCACGACAGCGAGCAGTGTCAGCGTGAAGTTATCGGGAAGGAAACGTGGGCGTGTCATAAGGTTTTCCGGAGTTGCCAAGGCGTGGCGACGACTGTAGCGCGACTGGCAATTGCCGACTAACGCTAACAAGCCAGCAGATGTCGCCAAACGGACATGCGCAAAGTGCAGACTAATCAGGTCGCTGTCACCTACGAACAAGCGTAGGCCACGGTTAGAATGGCGGACAGCGACAGTGAGTCCGTTCGTTTCAGGAAGGCACCTGCATGACCGATTTGCGTACCGATGACCGCAATGGCTGGGCAATATTTCTGATCTTCCTGCGGCTTGGGCTGACGTCCTTTGGCGGCCCGATTGCGCACCTCGGCTATTTCCGCGACGAATGTGTGACACGACGGCGCTGGCTGAGCGAGCGCAGCTATGCGGACCTCGTGGCGCTGTGCCAGTTTCTGCCTGGACCGGCCAGCAGCCAGGTCGGCATCGCGCTTGGCCTTTCGCGTGCGGGATATGCCGGTGCACTGGCTGCATGGGCGGGTTTCACCCTGCCGTCGGCTATCGTCCTGATTCTGTTTGCGCTGGGTCTTGCGCATGACAGCAGCCTGATCACGCCCGGCGCCTTGCACGGTCTGAAAATCGTTGCGGTGGCAGTGGTTGCGCAAGCTGTCTGGGGTATGGCGCGCAACCTGTGCACGGACGCCACACGCGTCACCCTCATGGCGCTGGCGGCCTGCATCGTCCTGTTTGAGCCGTCCGCCTGGGGCCAGGTCGGTGTGATCGTCGCTGCCGGCATCGGCGGTCTGCTGCTGTTCAAACCTGAGCAGAATGCCGAACTTGAGCCGCTGCAAATCCCCGTCAGCCGGCGGACCGGGGCCATCTGCCTGATGCTGTTTGTTGTTCTTTTGATGGGGTTGCCCTTGCTGGCTCAATGGCTGCCTTATCAAACCTTGGCTCTGGTGGATGCGTTTTACCGGTCCGGCTCACTGGTATTTGGCGGCGGCCACGTGGTTCTACCGTTGCTGCAAGCAGAGGTGGTGCCCAACGGCTGGGTCAGCAATCAAACGTTTCTTGCGGGATACGGCGCCGCACAAGCGGTGCCGGGTCCACTGTTTACTTTCGCCGCTTTTCTGGGTGCGTCGATCAACACGGCCCCCAATGGCTGGACAGGAGGCCTGATCTGCCTGCTGGCAATCTTCGCGCCGGCCCTCCTGCTGATCATCGGCGCTTTGCCTTTTTGGGAGCAGCTGCGACGAAACAAACGCGCGCAATCGGCCCTCATCGGCGTCAATGCGGCGGTGGTGGGCCTGTTGCTGGCCGCGCTTTATCAGCCGGTCTGGACCAGCGCCATCGTCAAACCTCAAGATTTTGCCTTGGCATTGCTGGCGCTGGTGGCGTTGATGTTCTGGAAATTGCCGCCGTGGCTGGTGGTGATGAGCTGCGCAGCGATCGGCTGGGTTATGGGTTTGTAAGCGGGACCGCGCGATTCAATACTTTTCCTGAAACACAAACCCGACGACTCGGCTCCCTGCTGAAAAATCTGCCGACTATCCTTGAACAGCATCTGCGCTGGACACAGGAAAACTGTCATGAAAGGCATACTCGGTGGC
>JALYPE010000376.1 GCA_030856525.1 Pseudomonadota bacterium
CAAAAAAAATGCCCCGATCTCTCGACCGGGGCATTTCCATTCCAGCTACTAACCAATCTAACCCTTAGTGAGAAACCGCCCCGCTCGCCCCAAGCCCGGTCTGCGACCGAACAAATTGCGGGAAGAACAGCGCCCGCTCATTGTCCGCAGCCTTGGACTTGTCCGTGATCGAGAAGAACCAGATCCCCACAAACGCAATGATCATCGAGAACAACGCCGGGTACTCATACGGGAAGATCGCCTTCTCGTGATGCAGAATCTGCACCCAAATGGTCGGCCCAAGCACCATCAAACCAACAGCACTGATCAGACCCAGCCAGCCGCCAATCATCGCACCACGCGTGGTCAGCTTCTTCCAGTACATCGAAAGCAACAGCACAGGGAAGTTACAGCTCGCCGCGATGGAGAACGCCAGGCCAACCATGAACGCGATGTTCTGGCTTTCGAACAGAATGCCCAGACCAATCGCCAGCACTGCCAAAGCAATCGTGGTGATCTTCGAGACGCGGATTTCATCCTTCTCGTTCGCTTTGCCCTTCTTGATCACACTGGCATACAGGTCATGGGACACCGCCGATGCACCGGCCAGAGTCAGACCGGCAACCACCGCCAGAATGGTCGCAAACGCCACAGCCGAGATGAAGCCCAGGAAGATGCTGCCACCGACCGCGTTGGCCAGGTGCACCGCCGCCATATTGTTACCGCCCAACAGCGCGCCCGCCGCGTCTTTGAACGCCGGGTTGGTGCTTACCAGCAGGATCGCGCCGAAGCCGATGATGAAGGTCAGGATGTAGAAGTAACCAATGAAACCGGTTGCGTACAGCACGCTCTTGCGTGCTTCTTTTGCGTCACTCACGGTGAAGAAGCGCATCAGAATGTGCGGCAGGCCAGCGGTACCGAACATCAGCGCCAGGCCCAGCGAGAACGCCGAAATCGGATCTTTCACCAGACCGCCCGGGCTCATGATCGCTTCACCTTTAGGGTGAACCTTGATCGCCTCGGAAAACAGTGCGTTGAAGTCAAAGTTGACGCTCTTCATCACCATCAGCGCCATGAACGAGGCACCGGACAGCAGCAGCACAGCCTTGATGATCTGTACCCAAGTGGTCGCCAGCATGCCGCCAAACAGCACGTACATGCACATCAGAATACCGACGAGGATGACCGCGACGTGGTAGTCGAGACCGAACAGCAGCTGAATCAGTTTGCCCGCACCAACCATCTGCGCGATCAGGTAGAAGGCTACTACCACCAGCGAACCGCACGCGGACAGCGAACGGATCTGGGTTTGCCCAAGGCGGTACGAGGCCACGTCGGCAAAGGTGTACTTGCCCAGGTTACGCAGGCGCTCGGCGATCAGGAACAGAATGATCGGCCAGCCCACGAGGAAGCCGATCGAGTAGATCAGGCCGTCATAACCGGAGGTGAACACCAGCGCGGAAATACCCAGGAAGGACGCCGCAGACATGTAGTCACCGGCAATCGCCAGACCGTTCTGAAAGCCGGTGATCTTGCCGCCCGCCGCATAGTAGTCGGCGGCCGAGTTGTTTTTCTTCGACGCCCAGTAAGTGATGTACAGGGTCGCGCCGACAAACGCCACGAACATCAGGATCGCGGCGACGTTCAGCGGTTGTTTGGCCACTGCACCGGTCAGGGCGTCAGCCGCCCAGGCACCGGGTGCAAATGCTGCGATGCTCAAAAGAGCCATTAGACGCCGGATCATTGCTGAGCCTCCTTGAGAATCGCATTGTTCAGGTCGTCGAATTCGCCATTGGCGCGTTTCACGTAGATACCGGTCAGAACGAAGGCTGAAAGAATCAGCCCGACACCGATCGGTATGCCCCAGGTAATGGAAGACTCAGGGCTGATCTTCGCGCCCAATATATGCGGCCCATAAGCAATCAGAAGGATGAATCCGGAGTAAAGCCCAAGCATGATCGCCGAAAGAATCCAGGCGAACTTTTCTCGCTTACTAACCAGCTCCTTGAAGCGCGGGCTGTTTTGAATCGAGAGGTAAATGCTGTCGTTCATTGTTTTTATCCTCGCAGCACAGATGAAGTTGTTACGTCATCCACTTTATGCGGCTGCGGGACAGGTTCCAGACGACCTTAGTATTAGAACGACATGCCACATGCGCCAATCTCAAGCATGCACAAATGAATGTAGGAGTGAGCCTGCTCGCGATCGCGTTGTGTCAATCGACGATCAAGTCATCTGACAGGTTGCTGTCGCGAGCAGGCTCACTCCTACAAGGGCCGCAGATGCGGGATTACTTAGTCCAGTCCGCAACCCGCTCCGGATGTTTGGCCACCCACGCCTTGGCCGCCGCGTCAGGCTTGGCACCGTCCTGAATCGCCAGCATCACTTCGCCGATTTCATCCTTGGACGACCACTGGAAGTTCTTCAGGAACTTCGCCACCTCCGGCGCTTTGGCTTCCAGTTCCTTGCTACCGATGTTGTTCACGGTCTCTGCCGCGCCGTACACGCCTTTCGGATCTTCAAGGAAACGCAATTTCCACTTGGCGAACATCCAGTGCGGCACCCAGCCGGTGACAGCGATGGATTCGTTTTTCTTCTCGGCACGGGTCAGCTCGGCAATCATGCCAGCGCCTGAGCTGGCCTTGAGTTGATAACTGGTCAGACCGTAATCCTTGATGGCCTGATCGGTCTTGAGCATCACACCCGAACCCGCGTCGATGCCGACAATGCGATTCTTGAAGGTGTCGTCGGTTTTCAGGTCTTCGATGGATTTGGCCTTGACGTACTCGGGCACGATCAGACCGATTTTTGCGTCCTTGAAGTTCGGGCCATAATCGACGACCTGGTCCTTGTTCTT
>JALYPE010000414.1 GCA_030856525.1 Pseudomonadota bacterium
ATAGCGCATTCCGCACGAGGTTGGCTGCTGTGGGGAATCTTGACTCACATCAAGATCCGGCTAATTCGGTAGCGGCACAATGCTGGCACCTTGCCAATGCTGTTTCCGCTATCAGAGAAAACCTACATGGGTGCCTGGCTTAGCAACATTTCGTTGAAGTACAAATTCTGGGCGGTGAATGCCGTCGCTTTCATCACCACGCTGTTGCTGGTGTTGTATGCCGTGCAGCTTGAACAACAGGCGCGCGTTGAGGCGTTGAAAACTTCGGCCCAGTCGCAAGCGCGATTGTTGAGTGCCTGGCCGCAAGGTCAGGCATTGCCAAAAGCTGACAACGTGCTGGTTTTCAATCACGGGCAGGCGCCCATGTTGAACGGGCAAGCGCTGCTGGCCCTGGAGGATTCCGGTGGCTGGGCCGAACTGGAGGCGATGCCACTGTTCAGCGAGAGTCCCGTGATGGGCGCGCAGGTGTTCAAACGCGCAGATGGTCAACAGATCGTGGTGATTGCTCAGGGTCCGAGCCTGGTACAGGTGTTCAGTGAGCGGCTGGCGAATTACGCGGTAGCTGTGTTTATCCTGATGCTGGCGATGCTTGCCGCTTCGCAGTTGTTGATCCGTTTTCTGCTCAGCCAGCTCAATACGTTGAAAGACGTGATGCTGTATGTCGAACAAACCGGTGATCTGTCGGCGCGGGTGCCCTTGGCCTCCAGGGATGAAGTCGGGCAGATGGCGAACGCGTTCAACGCCATGCAGGCCGGTTATCAGCGGGTGGTCAGCACCGTCGCCATCACTGCGCGGCAACTGGATGTCGGCGCGGCGCGGCTGGCGTCGAGCATGAACGATGTGCGTCACGGCATGCTGGGTCAGCAAAGCGAAACGGATCAGGCCGCCACCGCGATCAACCAAATGACCGCCACGGTTTATCACATTGCTCAACATGCCGGCGCCACCCGGGATCTTTCGCAGACGGCCGATACGTTGGCAGGCAGCGGTCAGCAGGTGGTGAGTCGGGTGCAGCAATCGATTTCGGGGTTGTCTTCAGGGGTGCAGCAGACGGCGGAGATGATCCAGCGGCTGGCCGAAGACAGTCAGAAGATCAACGGTGTGGTGAATGTGATTCACAGCATTGCCGAGCAAACCAATCTGCTCGCCCTGAATGCGGCCATCGAAGCAGCGCGCGCCGGGGAGATGGGCCGAGGTTTTGCGGTGGTCGCCGATGAAGTACGCAACCTGGCCAAGCGCGTGCAGGCGTCAACGGACGAGATCACGCAGATGGTGTCCGCCTTGCAGGCCGGAACGCGGGATGCCGTGGACTTCATGCAGGAGAGCTCCTTCAAGGCCGATGACTGCGTGCAACAGGCGCAGGCGGCTGGCGCGGCGTTGGCGGAAATCACCAGTGCCGTGGCGCAGATGCGCGCAAGCAATACGCAGATTGCGGTGGCGGCGGAGCAACAGAGCCAAGTGGCGGAAGAGATGAACCGGGCGGTGGTGAGTATTCGTGATGTGACTGACAACACCGTGCAGCAGACGGTGAGTTCGGCGACCACCAGCCAGGAGTTGGCGGCGTTGGCCGGAGAGTTGAGCAAGGCGATTGGACAGCTGCGTTTGTGAGGGCCTCATCGCGGGCAAGTCGGATCGCCGCCCGCCGCTTCCACAGGGATCGATATCGTCTAAATGAACGCGTCCATTGTAGGAGCTGGCCTGTCGTTCGGATGGACGCGACCCACTGTAGGAGCTGGCTTGCCAGCGATGGCGGCCTTCGATCCAGCCTGACTCTCGCGAATGTACGTAATGTCTGGAGCAAAGCTTGGCCCCGATAGCGATCAAGCACGCAGTATCGAATTTGACCATGGCCGCTATCACTTCGATAGCCAAGCTTGATTCGCCGGGCTGATCGGGCGGGCCTATTCTTCAAGCATGAGTTCAACATGGATTGAGGATTAGCATCATGGGCAAACGTCACCCCAACCTGCCCGCCTGGCAATGGCGCGCTTACCCGAACAACCATCAGCACCCGACCAATCTGGTTTTGCACCTGATTGCCGTGCCGCTGTTTATCGTGGCGTTTTTGTTGCTGGTTTGCGGGGTGTTCGGCCTGAGCTTCGCCAACTTTGCGATTGGCGTCATTGGTCTGATCGCTGCGTTAGGCCTGCAACGTCACGGTCACACCCTGGAGGCCGAGGCCTCCGAGCCGTTCAGTGGGCGCAAAGATGCAGTCTCGCGGCTGATGATCGAACAATTCCTGACCTTCCCGCGATTTTTCCTCAGCGGGGGCTGGTGGCGCGCCTGGCGTGAGCGCCACCGTAGGCACTGATCAGTTACAACGCATCAGGCAAAAATCGTGACAGTCTGCCGACTGATGGCGATCAACTGCCCGTCCGCGCTCCACAGTTTTGCCGCCGCATGACCGTAGCCGTCAGCGGCATGCTCGATTTCCACGAGGTATTTGCACCAGTCCAGCGTGGTCAGCGCCAGTAACGGCTGAACGAATTCAATGGTCCAGGTCAGCGTGCTGCCCATCGCCGGTTTGTTGAGGTGCGGCAACAACGCCGGTGGCCAGGCGTCGACCAGCGCCAGAATGTGCGACTCGCTCAGCGCCTCTTCCTTCACGTCCCCGCGCAAACGCACCCAGCCACCCATGTCTCGCGACTTGTTACCGGTAAACGGCAAGCCGCCGACACTCCAGCGCATCGCCGTGTGCCGCATGAATTCCGGGGTGACGCCTTTGATGTAAGGCAATTCCTGACAATCGTCCCAGTGCTTCATCTCGGGCGCGGGCAACGCCGTGACCGCGACTTCGGATGGACGCGAGGCGCCGAAGCTGCCCTGAATCAACGTCACTACCTGGCCTTTCTGCAGTGCCCGACCCAACACCTGGCTGACGGCTTTGCCTTCGCGCAGCACGTCTACTTCAAAACTGACCGGCACGTCCGGCTCGAC
>JALYPE010000443.1 GCA_030856525.1 Pseudomonadota bacterium
CACACCGCTTTCGCGAGCAAGCCCGCTCCCACATTGAGCTGCGGTCTCTCAGACGGAATGCATTCATGACCCAACTCCCCACCGACATCAAACTGCACAAAGCATCGAAAACCCTGTCGCTGAAATACGCGTCCGGCGAGGAACATCACCTGCCTGCCGAATTTCTGCGCGTGCATTCTCCCTCCGCCGAGGTCCAGGGCCACGGCAAACCCATCCTGCAATTTGGCAAGATCGGCGTCGGTCTGACCAAGGTCGAACCGGCCGGTCAGTACGCGCTGAAACTGACTTTCGACGACGGTCACGACAGCGGCCTGTTCACCTGGGAATACCTCTATCAGTTGGGCGTGCGTCAGGATGATCTGTGGAACGATTATCTTGCTGAACTGAAAGCCGCCGGAAAGACCCGCGATCCGAACGAGTCGATCGTCAAGCTGATGCTCTAGTCCGAGCTTCTTGCCTGTTAGGGCGCATTTTCTAACTCCATTTGCTTCAATGCCCGTCCGCGAGGGCAGTCATCGGCCTGCTTGCGAAAAAAATTAAACTCGGGTAACCAATGGAGCTGGCAAGTTCCCTGCAGTGCTCTCTAATTTGAAAAGCAGCGGCAGAATCAACGGTCACCCCGAGCAGTAGTACCTGGCATTGGCTGTGTGACTACACGGCTGGATCCGGTACTCGTCTCAGGACAATGGAGCGTCGTAGATGAGTAAACAGAATAACGATGACTTGAAGTATCAGGCCTCGGAAAACACTCTCGGGCTGAATCCTGTCGTTGGGCTACGTGGAAAGGATCTACTGGCGTCTGCTCGGATGGTGCTCAGGCAAGCCATCAAACAACCGATTCACAGCGCCAGGCATGTCGCGCATTTCGGCATGGAACTGAAGAACGTGCTGTTCGGAAAATCCGAACTGCAACCCGCCAGCGATGATCGACGCTTTGCCGATCCGGCCTGGAGCCAGAACCCACTCTACAAACGTTATCTGCAAACGTATCTGGCGTGGCGCAAGGAGCTCCACGAATGGGTCGACGACAGTAACCTGCCGCCCAAAGATGTCGCGCGCGGGCACTTCGTGATCAACCTCATGACCGAAGCCATGGCCCCGACCAACAGCGCGGCGAACCCGGCAGCGGTCAAACGTTTTTTTGAAACCGGTGGCAAGAGCCTGCTCGACGGCCTCTCGCACCTCGCCAAAGACCTGGTGCATAACGGCGGCATGCCAAGCCAGGTCAACATGGGCGCCTTCGAAGTCGGCAAGAGCCTCGGCGTTACCGAAGGCGCAGTGGTATTTCGCAACGACGTACTGGAGCTGATCCAGTATCGCCCGATCACTGAGCAAGTGCATGAGCGCCCCTTGCTGGTGGTGCCGCCGCAAATCAACAAATTTTATGTATTCGATCTGAGCCCGGACAAGAGCCTGGCGCGCTTCTGCCTGCGCAACAATGTGCAGACGTTCATCGTCAGCTGGCGCAACCCGACCAAGGAGCAGCGCGAGTGGGGGCTCTCCACCTACATCGAAGCGCTCAAGGAAGCGGTCGACGTGGTCACCGCGATCACCGGCAGCAAAGACGTGAACATGCTCGGCGCATGCTCCGGGGGCATCACCTGCACCGCCCTGCTCGGCCATTACGCGGCGATCGGCGAGAACAAGGTCAACGCCCTGACGCTGCTGGTCAGTGTGCTCGACACCACGCTGGACAGCGACGTTGCGCTGTTCGTCGACGAGCAGACCCTGGAGGCGGCCAAGCGCCACTCCTATCAGGCCGGGGTGCTGGAAGGACGCGACATGGCGAAAGTGTTTGCATGGATGCGTCCCAACGACCTGATCTGGAATTACTGGGTCAACAACTACCTGCTCGGTAACGAGCCGCCGGTGTTCGACATCCTGTTCTGGAACAACGACACCACCCGGTTGCCTGCTGCGTTCCACGGCGACCTGATCGAGATGTTCAAAAACAATCCGTTGATCCGCCCTAATGCACTGGAAGTGTGCGGCACGGCGATCGACCTGAAGCAGGTCACGGCGGACATCTTCTCGCTGGCCGGCACCAACGACCACATCACACCGTGGAAATCCTGCTACAAGTCTGCGCAATTGTTTGGTGGCAACGTCGAGTTCGTGCTGTCCAGCAGCGGACATATCCAAAGCATTCTGAACCCGCCGGGCAACCCGAAGTCACGGTATATGACCAGCAGCGAAATGCCGGTCAAGGCCGAGGACTGGCAGGAAAACTCCACCAAGCACACTGACTCCTGGTGGCTGCACTGGCAGGCATGGCAAGCCGAACGGTCGGGCGATCTGAAGAAAGCACCGACGAAACTGGGCAACAAGCATTTCACGGCCGGCGAAGCAGCGCCGGGCACTTATGTACATGAGCGGTAACTGATACCCCGCGCCCCCTGTAGGAG
>JALYPE010000447.1 GCA_030856525.1 Pseudomonadota bacterium
CTCGAGCACTTCGGGGCCGCCGTGTGCGCGGAACTGGATACGCTTTGCCATCAACACTCTCCCTGGGTCGTTTTGCGAAGTGCTCTATCGGACTCCTATGCTTGATCTTCGTCAACTGCGGTGAAACATGCTGCAGTGTTATCCTCTGCAGCAATTTGCCGCCGGCCTCAGTGTCGCGCAGCTTTGCCCGATTCAAGGTGATGACATGACGACCCGCACCGAGGCCGTGAAAGCCTACCTGCTCGACCTGCAAGATCGTATCTGCGCTGCGCTGGAAGCCGAAGACGGCGGCACGCAGTTCATTGAAGACGCCTGGACCCGGCCCGCCGGCGGTGGCGGTCGTACGCGTGTGCTGGAAAACGGCGCGCTGATTGAAAAGGGCGGCGTTAACTTTTCCCATGTGTTCGGCAGCGGTCTCCCACCGTCCGCCAGCGCCCATCGACCCGAACTGGCTGGGCGCGGCTTTGAAGCGCTGGGCGTGTCGCTGGTGATTCATCCGCACAACCCGCATGTGCCTACGTCCCACGCGAACGTGCGCTTTTTCATCGCCGAGAAAGAGGGTGAAGAGCCGGTCTGGTGGTTCGGCGGCGGCTTCGACCTGACGCCTTATTACGGCGTTGAAGAAGATTGCGTGCACTGGCACCGCGTCGCCGAGCAGGCTTGCGCGCCCTTCGGCCCGGACGTCTACTCGCGCTACAAAGCCTGGTGCGACAGCTATTTCCACATCAAGCATCGCCACGAACCGCGCGGCATCGGCGGTCTGTTTTTCGATGACCTGAACGAATGGGACTTCGACACCAGTTTTGCCTTCATGCGCGCCATCGGTGACGCTTTCATCGACGCTTATCTGCCGATTGTGCAGCGCCGCAAGAACGATGCGTTCACCGCGAAACAGCGCGAGTTTCAAGAGTTTCGTCGCGGCCGCTATGTTGAATTCAACCTGGTTTATGACCGTGGCACGTTGTTCGGGCTGCAATCGGGCGGGCGTACCGAGTCGATCCTGATGTCGCTGCCGCCGCAGGTTCGCTGGGGTTACGACTGGAAAGCCGAGCCCGGCAGCGAAGAGGCGCGCCTGACCGAGTATTTCCTGCAAGACCGCGACTGGTTGGCCGAAGCCTGAACGAGGAATACCGATGGACCGTTACGTTGTTTTCGGCAACCCGATTGGCCACAGCAAGTCCCCGTTGATCCACCGTTTATTCGCGGAGCAAACCGGGGAGAAACTGGACTACACCACTTCCCTGGCGCCTCTCGACGACTTTTCCGACTTCGCCTTGGCATTTTTCCGCGAAGGTCGTGGCGCAAACGTGACGGTGCCGTTCAAGGAAGAGGCATTTCGTCTGGCGCACAGCCTGACCGCTCGGGCCCAACGCGCTGGCGCAGTGAACACGCTGAGCAAGCTCGCTGATGGCTCTTTGCTGGGTGACAACACCGACGGCGCCGGACTGGTGCGCGACCTCACGGTCAACGCCGGTTTCAGCCTCACCGGTAAACGAATCTTGCTGCTGGGCGGTGGTGGCGCAGTGCGGGGTGCGCTGGAGCCGTTGCTGGCCGAGCGCCCTGCCTCGGTGATCATCGCTAATCGCACGGTAGAAAAAGCCGAGTTGCTGGCCGAGTTGTTCGCCGACCTTGGGCCAGTGTCGGCCAGCGGTTTCGACTGGTTGCAGGAGCCGGTCGACCTGATCATCAACGCTACTTCTGCAAGCCTGACCGGCGATGTACCGCCCATTGCCAGCAGCCTGATCCAGGCGGGTGAGACGGTGTGCTACGACATGATGTACGGCAAAGAACCAACGTCGTTCTGCCGTTGGGCTACGCAGCATGGCGCTGCCGTGGGGATGGACGGCCTGGGCATGCTGGCCGAACAAGCGGCAGAAGCCTTCTTCCTGTGGCGCGGCGTGCGACCGGACACAGCGCCGGTGCTGGCCGAACTGCGCCGCCAACTCGCTGCATAAATCTAGGAGCCGACTTGCTGGCGATATGAACTGCACTAATTCCGTAGGAGCCGGCTTGCTGGCGATGAAAACGCCGCGGTGATTCAGACATACCGAGTTGGCGCTGATCGCCAGCAAGCCGGCCCCTGCAAAGTCGCTACTCAATCCTCAAACCGGATTGGGCAGTTCTCGGCGCCTTCAAGTTTTCTCAACTCTTCAATCACCGGCGGTCTCGCCCCGCGCAAGGTCAGGCTGCGATCCTGCTTGAGCAACCGTCGTGCTTCCTGATGCAGCATTTCCACACCTGAATAATCGATGAAGTTGATCTGCTGCGCCTCGATCACCACGCGCTCGGCGTGCATGCGTTGCAGGCGCACCTGAAGATAATGGCTGGCGCCGAAGAAGATCGAGCCGCCGACGCGCAGCACATCTTCATCGCCATTGCGCCAATGCTGAACCCGGGGTTGTGAGGTGCGTTTCAGATAGAAAAACAACGACGCCAGCACACCCGCGTAGATCGCTGTCTGCAATTCCAGCAGTAGCGTGGCAATACAGGTCAGCGCCATGACCACGAACTCGGCGCGACTGACCCGCCACAAGGCGCGGATGCCGCGATGATCAATCAATCCCCAGGCAATCAACAAAATGCTGCCCGCCATGGCCGGGATCGGAATGTGCGCGATCAGCTTCGCCCCGAATATCGCAAACAGGGCGACCCACAACGCGGAAAAAACCCCGGCCAGCGGTGAACAGGCCCCTGCTTCGTAGCTCAGCCCCGAACGCGTAAAGGAGCCGGCGGACAATGAGCCGGAAAAAAATGCACCGACGATGTTCGATAACCCCTGCGCGCGGACTTCCTGATTCGCATCGAGCATCTGTTGCGAACGAGCGGACAGCGAGCGGGCAATCGACAGACTGGTCACCAGCCCGAGCATTCCGACCGCCACGGCACTGGGCAGCAGACGCAGGATCAGGTCAAGGTCCAGCGGTAGCGGACTGAACGGCGGCAGGCGCCCGACAAAGGCGCTGACCAGGTGCACATGGCCGAACATCGAAGGCCACAGCCACACCAACAGCCCGCTCAATACCAGAGTTATCAACAATGTCGGCCAGCGCGGCAGCAGCATTTTCAACGTCATGCCAACCACCACCGTTGCCACGCCCAGTAGCAGCGAGGGCTGGTCTGCTTCACCGAGGTGCTGGAAGAGCATCATGAAACTGTCCAGCGCGGTGGCCTGGTTAG
>JALYPE010000185.1 GCA_030856525.1 Pseudomonadota bacterium
ACACGAATCTGCTCGGCATTGATAACGACGATGTAATCGCCAGTGTCAACGTGAGGAGTGTACTCAGCTTTATGCTTGCCACGCAGACGGCTCGCGATTTCGGTGGCCAGACGACCCAGGGTCTGACCTGCAGCGTCGACGACAAACCAGTCGCGCTGTACTGTTTCCGGTTTAGCAGTAAAAGTTTTCATTCTTTATAGCCTCAGGGGCCGCCCTGTAAATTAGACGGCGGATCTTACTGAATAGTGCGTACTTTGACAAGTCAAAGGCAGCCGGATACAGACGCTTTCGGGGGCTCGGGTCGGCGCGTCCGTTCAACGGCAAGATTCTTCGGCGGCGGCGCATCACTTCCACTGCAGAAAGAGGTGCGCAATTATGCAGATTGCGAAAAATATTTCAACCTGCTTTTATGATTGTTTTGCCCAAGGAGCATCCGATGGACTATCGCCAGCTAGGCCGAACCGATCTGAACGTGAGTGCACTGTGCCTCGGGACCATGACCTGGGGTGAGCAAAACAGCGAAGCTGAGGCCTTCGCCCAGATTGAACGGGCCAAAAGCGCCGGGATCAATTTTATCGATACCGCCGAGATGTATCCGGTGCCGCCCAAGGCCGAAACCTACGCCACCACCGAACGCTACATCGGCAATTATTTCAAAAGTCGTGGTGATCGTGCCGACTGGATCCTCGCCAGCAAGATCGCGGGCCCCGGCAACACAATCGATTACATCCGCGACAAAAACCTGCGCCACAACCGTCAGCACATCACTGAAGCTGTCGACGCCAGCCTCAAGCGCTTGCAGACCGACTACATCGATCTTTATCAATTGCATTGGCCGGAGCGCAGCACCAACTTCTTCGGGCAGTTGGGCTACAAACACAAGACCGAGGCCAACCTGACTCCACTGGAGGACACCCTCGAAGCGCTGGACGAACAGGTTCGGGCCGGCAAGATCCGCCACATCGGCCTGTCCAACGAGACGCCGTGGGGCACCATGCGTTTCCTCGCGCTGGCCGAAGCCCGCGGCTGGCCACGTGCTGTGTCAATCCAGAACCCGTACAACCTGCTCAACCGCAGCTTCGAAGTCGGTCTGGCGGAAATTGCCATTCGCGAACAATGCGGCCTGCTGGCCTATTCGCCGTTGGCGTTCGGCTTTCTGTCGGGTAAATACGAAGGTGGGGCGCGCCCGCCGAAAGGTCGACTGAGCTTGTACAGCCGCTTCAGCCGCTATTTCAATCCGCAGTCGGAAGCGGCGTGCAGCCGTTACGTGGCACTGGCGCGTGAACATGGCCTGGACCCGGCACAGATGGCCCTGGCGTTCGTCACGCAGCAGCCATTCGTCACCAGCAACATCATTGGCGCCACGACGCTGGAGCAGCTGGACAGCAACATCGCCAGCTTCGACTTGAAACTGTCCGATGAAGTGCTTGAGGGAATCGAGGCGATCCACAAGGATCATCCGAATCCTGCGCCGTAACCCGCACCTGCAGGAGCCGGCTTGCTGGCGAAGGAAACAACACGGTGCCCCGTTAGACCGCGTCGTTTTGATCGCCAGCAAGCTGGCTCCTACAGTGGCCGCACACGCTGCTACAGTGATCTGGCAATAATCTCCTTCATGATCTCATTGGTCCCCGCGTAAATCCGCTGCACCCGGGCATCCGCCCAGGCCCGCGCAATCGGGTATTCCCACATGAAGCCGTAACCGCCATGCAACTGCACGCACTCGTCGAGCACCTTGCATTGCAGGTCAGTGCCCCAGTATTTCGCCATCGCCGCCGTCGGCACATCCAGCTTGCCCTGCAAGTGCAGCTCGAGGCAGCGATCCACGAAAACCCGGCCGATCTGAATCTCGGTCGCCATCTCCGCGAGTTTGAAGCGGGTGTTCTGAAAGTCCGCAATCGCCTTGCCGAACGCTTTGCGTTCGCGGGTGTAATCCAGCGTCCATTGCAATGCCGCTTCGGCGGATGCGAGGCCGCCGATGGCGACCGTCAGACGCTCCTGTGGCAATTCCTGCATGAGGTAGGCAAACCCCATCCCGGCTTGTCCCAGCAGGTTTTCCTTGGGCACGCGAACATCCTGGAAGAACAGCTCGGAAGTGTCCTGCGCCTTCATCCCGACCTTTTCCAGACGTTTGCCTTTGTCGAAGCCGGGCGTGTTCGCCTCCACCAGAAACAGACTGGTGCCCTTGGCGCCCGCCTTCGGATCGGTCTTGGCGACAACGATCACCAGGTCAGCGAGAAAACCATTGGTGATGAACGTTTTCGAACCGTTGATCACGTATTCGTCGCCATCGAGCACGGCAGTGGTCTTCACCCCTTGCAGGTCGGAGCCCGCGCCCGGCTCGGTCATCGCAATCGCGGTGACCATCTCCCCCGACACCAGTTTCGGCAGGTATTTGTGTTTCAGCGATTCGCTGCCGTAATGCAGGATATAAGGCGCGACGATGTCCGAGTGCAGGGAGAAACCGATCCCGGTCAGGCCCAGACGGCCGACCTCTTCGATCACCACCGTGCTGTAGAGAAAGTCGGCGCCCAGCCCGCCGTATTCTTCCGGCAGGTGCGAGCAGAGCATCCCCGCCTCCCCTGCCTTGTTCCACAGGGCACGGTCGATGAAGCCTTGTTTTTCCCATTGCCCGTGAAAGGGCACGGCTTCTTTCTCAAGGAACGTTCGCACGCTGTCTCGAAAAAGTTCGTGCTCGGAACTGAACAAGGTTCTGGGAATCATGCGGCACCTGTCGTTATTGTTAGAGAGTTGGCCTCCAGAGACTAAGCCTCGCCTGCGATACAGGACACTGGACACATCAGACAAAAAATAAGACGATCCAGCCGTCTGGTGACCACTTTCCCCTATAAGAATAAAGTTGAATTATGTCTAACCAAGCCTCCACGCCATTACGGCGCGTCAGCATCCTGGCGATCGACCGCGTTTTCGCTTCCACTCTCATGCAAGCCAAGGATTTCTTCCACCTGGCCAGCCTGCGCTACGGCAAACAACTGGGCCACGGCCTGACACCGGCGTTCGAAACGCGGCTGGTCAGCCCCGACGGCAAACCGGTCAACAGCTTCAGCGATGTGATCATGCCGGTGGACGGCGCTCTGGAAAATGCCGACATCATCATTCTCCCGGCGTTCTGGGACGATTTTGAAACCCTGAGCAGGCGCTATCCGCAGATTTTGCCGTGGCTGCGCCAGCAACATGCCCGTGGCGCCGTACTCTGCGCCGAAGCTACCGGGGTGTTCTGGCTGGCCGAGGCGGGCCTGCTCGACGGTAAGGAAGCGACCACCTACTGGCGCTTTTTCAACGCGTTCGCCGAGCGTTTCCCCAAGGTTTATCTCAATCAGGACAAGCACCTGACCGATGCAGACAACCTGTACTGCGCCGGCGGCACTACGTCTGCGTGCGACCTTTACATCTATCTGATCGAGCGGTTCTGCGGCGCCAACGTCGCTCAAGCGGTGGCGCGCGATATTCTTTACGAAGTCCAGCGCAACTATGCGCCTGGGCGAATCGGTTTTGGCGGACAGAAATTGCACCAGGACGTGATCATCCTGCAGATTCAGCACTGGCTGGAGGAGCATTTCGCCGACAAGTTTCGCTTCGAGGACGTGGCTCGCGAACATGGCATGAGCATCCGCAATTTCATGCGCCGCTTCCAGACCGCCACCGGCGACAAGCCGCTGCATTACCTGCAACGACTGCGCATCGAAACCGCCAAGGGCTTGCTGTCAGGCAGTCGCAAAAGCATCAAGACCATCAGTTATGAAGTCGGCTATGACGATGCGAGCTTCTTTGCGCGCTTGTTCCGCCAGCACACGGATCTGTCGCCGAATCAGTATCGGCAGCAGTTTCAGCGGGCTGCTTAAACGCGGCCGCATTACCCGATGTGGGAGCAAGCGCGCTCCCACATTGTTTGGCGCTGTGCCGGAATCATCTATTTTCCCACGCCAGAAAACGAATTCTGAGCCCCCTCCCGGTCCTTCTGACCGCTAGGCGCTGAGCGCTGAAGTCTTCAACATCTTCCCGCCAACATCATCAGGGAAGATGAACAATGACCATCGGATCAAGCTATAACTACCCCTCACACGTCGCCAAAGATGCACGAAAAAAGCGTTCACCAAACACTCCGTGGGCTGGCCGATTCCCCAATCCGCCAGACCTGTGCTTCGACTATCGCGCGCTGGTTGAACAGGAAAACGGCATCGCCAACGCAACCAACCCACACCACAAAATATGCATCATTGGCGCCGGCGTTACCGGCCTGACGGCGGCCAGAGAGCTGCATCGCTGCGGATTTACCCGCGTCACCCTCATCGAGCAATCCACCCGTATCGGCGGCAGGCACCTGACAGTGCCGGGCAGCCGCAACTCGGACGCGAGTCACACGCCGTTCGAGATGGGCGCCATGCGCATGCCTTTTTTCAACCGCGCAGATGAAACACCGACCGAAGGCCGCTCGTTGATGGCTTACTACGCCAAAACCTTCGATCTGGCGTTTACCGACTTTGCCAATCCCGGCAGCCAATTCGTCACCTCGACCGGTATCTACCTGCGCGAAGGCAGCATGGGCGGCGCGGAGACGCCGCAGATGTTGATATGGAAGAACGAGGACGGCAACACCGCGCCACCCGGTGAAGAATTGCAGGCGGTGCATGCCAAGTGGAAAGCCTTCGCCGACCGCATGACGCGGCACGTCGCGCAGGTCTATGGCAGTGCGGAATGGGAAGCCATGTGGACGGCCATTGTCGAGAAATACCACAACGTTTCGTTCCGGGACCTGGTCAGCATGCCGGTCCTTGAAGCCTGGGCGCAAACCGCTCCCGGAGATTTCGGCGGGATGGGCATGAACGCCAAGGAATCCGCCACCTTCTATGCCATCGGCATTGGCGATGGCAGTTGGGGGGCGTTTTATGATGTCTGCTCGCTCTACCCGCTGCGCACGGCCATTTTCGGTTTCAGCAGTCAGTTGCAATTGATCCAGGGCCGGGTGAACGCCAACGGCGATCCGTTAGCGGACTGCCCTCACTTGAATGGCAACGCCGTGTTTGACTCGTCCGGGCTGAGATTCGACCAGCCCCGCTACATCGGTTTGGCTGCGTTGAACGAATGCCTGCTGTTCCTGAAGCCTGCCGAAACGGAACAATCCCTTTATGAACACTGCCTCGAACGGCCCAAAGGCTTGCTCACGGATTCGTCCGTCACCAAGCTCACAAAGCTTGGCAACCAGCAAACCCGCGTGCATTACATCTGGAACCACAGCCAGCCGGAACACTCCCAGGAACGCTATGAAGACTTTGATTCGGTCATCCTGACCCTGCCTTCCTGGCTAATCGAAACCCGCATCAAGCTGGAAAATTTCACCCCGCAGATGCTGCCTTTCGAGACGATCCATGCCTATAAAACCGCGCATTGGGAAACC
>JALYPE010000461.1 GCA_030856525.1 Pseudomonadota bacterium
GGATCGGATCGGTGGACTCACGGGTGCGGGTGGCCTGGGCGGCGTGCTGCAAGTTGCGCGACAGCTCCAGGATCGTCGCACTCATCTGATGGACCGCGTCGGCGGACTGTTCGGGGGTGAGGACGAGATAGGCATCGTTGCAGGCAAGCAGATGGCCGCGTGTATCCAGGCGCGAGATCGGAATTTCCGGCTGTCCCGGAATGATTGCCGGGACAGTTTGGTCGTTTGAGTTAGCCACTGACCGCTCCTGCGATTACCAACACTGGCCGCGAGCAGCGTGCATCTTGCGCACCATGCCGTCGAAGAATTTCACCGCAAAGCCGCTGTCGCGAATCAGCATGGCCGAGAGCTCGGCGCATTTTTGGCTGATCTCTTCCGGCAGCAGATTGTCTTCACCGCCCAAGGCACCAGCCTGGCACTGGATTTCGGCGGCGCGCTGCACTGTCCACAACAGGAAGAACGCCTTGGCGATGCTGCTCTCGCCGACCGCGATGCCGTGGTTGCGCAGCACCAGGATGTGTTTGTCGCCGAGGCTGTCGATCATCCGGGCTTTTTCATCATCGAACAGAGTGATGCCTTCGAAGGTGTGATAGCCGATCCGTCCGTAGAGTTGCGCGCCGTAGAAGTCGTGATGGGCAAAACCTGCCTTCTTCATGACGATGGCCGAAATCGGCGTGGTGTGCGTGTGGATCAGGCACTGGATGTCCGCGCGTGCCCCGTGCACTGCGCTGTGCAGGGCGAAACCGGCCGGGTTGCCGTCGTACGGCGAGTCTTCGAGTTTCTTGCCGTGCAGGTCGACCTTGAGCAGGTTGGCCGGTGTGACTTCGGTGTAATTGAGGCCGAACGGGTTGACCAGATAGTGGTGCGCCGGGCCGGGCAGGCGAGCGGAAATGTGATTGAAGATGGTCTCGGTCCAGCCAAAGAAATCCACCAGGTGGTAGCAGTGCGCAAGTTGCACGCGCAGTGCCCATTCTTCATCGCCGTACTGCGGCGGTTTGGCTAACTCGGTATGGTTCATATCGGAGTCCTTGTCTGGGAATCAGTGGCGGATCTGCTCGCCGCGAAAGCGTGCGAGGGCAATCAGGTGGCGGGTGACGGGCATCGGGATCGCCATGCAATCGGCCAGTTCCAGCACCGCGTCGCCGATGGCGGCCAGCTCCAGCGGCCGGCCTTTTTCATAGTCCTGCAACATCGAGGTGCGCACGGCGCCCATGCCGGCACCAAGTTCGAGAAAAGTCTGCGGATCAATGCTCACGCGCGCACCGTGAGCGGCGGCCGTCAGCAGCGCTTCGTGCAGGCAACTGCTGACTACGTCGCGCAGCTCCGGCAGGCTGTAAAGCTGTTCGAGGGTGGCGCCGGTGATCACCGAGAGCGGGTTGGAGGTGATGTTGGCGATGATCTTGGTCCACAGGTTGTCGCGAATGCGATCGGTGGCCCGCGCTTCGATCCCGACACTTTCGATCAGCGCACGCACCTGCTCCAGGCGCGGGCTGAGGCGGTTGTCAGGCTCGCCGAAAATCATCAGGTGCGGGGTCTGCGATTCGGCCACGGCCGGGGCAGGGCAGTGCGCGGTGATGAATACCACGCAGCCGATCACGTGGTGCAGGTCCAGGTTCTGACTGAGGATCGACTGCGGATCAACCGCACTCACCTGTCGCCCGTCGTAGCGTCCGCCTTCGCCGTGGAAGTACCACCAGGGCACGCCGTTGACGACCGGGATCACCATTGTTTCGGCACCGATCATCGGTTGCAATTGCGGCAGCAGAGCCGTCAGGCCCTGGGCCTTGGTGCAGAGAAAAATCAGGTCCTGTTCGCCAAGGCTCGCGGCCTTGTCGCTGGCCTCGATCCGCACGTGGTGCTGGCCGTCCAGATCCGACAGGTGAATTCCGTCACGGCGAATGGCGGAGAGGGTTTCACCACGCGCCAGGACATTGACCGCATGGCTGCCCACAGCCAGCCGCGCAGCCAGGGTGCAGCCAATGGCACCGGCACCGGCAATGCCGATGCGCAGGGGATTAGCATTCATCGTAGCTCCTGATTGTTCAAAAAAGTCGACATCCATCACTGACCCACCGCATTCCCCCTGTAGGAG
>JALYPE010000470.1 GCA_030856525.1 Pseudomonadota bacterium
CTTCAGGATGTTCCTTGAGGAAGATTTTCGCCAGTTTCGGCGAAGCGATCCGCTCCTTGGCCATGCGCCCGAGATTCTGGTTGAGCAGGTCGATCGGCAGGTTGACCTTTTCCAGTACGGCCACCAGTTCCGGGGCTTCGTCGTGGAAGACTTTCGACAGGCCGACCTTGATGGTCACGCTCTTGTCCACGCCCGGCTTTTCTTCGAGTTTGACCAGGTCGACCTGGCCCATCAGCGGGGTCGGCGACCAGTAATAGAACAGGATCGGCTCGCCACGTTTGTAGCTCGACAACACCGCCGCATCCAGCGCCGGGCCGGTGCCCGGACGGAAGTTGGTGTAAGTGCTTTCCAGACCGTAGCTCTTGAGCATTTCGCTGTTGTCCAGCTCACAGGTCCAGCCGGCCGGGCAGTTGTAGAAACGGCCTTTGGACGGCTCTTCCTGATCCTTGAAGACTTGTGCGTATTGGGCCAGGTCAGCAATGTTTTTCAGGTCGGGCGCCTTGGCTTCCAGCTTGCGGCTGGCATCGCCCTCGATCACGTAGCGCGGCACGTACCAGCCTTCGATCGCGCCAGTGACCGGCGCGCCGACACCGACGACCTTGCCGGCCTTCTCCGCCTTGTTCCAGACTTCGCTGCGACCGACCCACTCTTCGGCGAACACCTGAATGTCGTTGCTGCTCAGGGCGTTTTCCATGGTGATGGAGTTCCCCGGCAGGCTGTCGGTCTTGCAGTCGTAACCTTTCTCCAGAACGATTTGCAGCACGTCGGTCAGCAGCATGCCGCTTTCCCAGTTCAGGCCGGCGAACTTCACCGGCTTGCCCGATTCGCACCAGCCCGCCGCCTGAGAGGCGCCGGCACCGGTCAGCAGGCCCATGGCAAGCAATGCGGTCAGCAGGGTCTTGTTGGATTTCATTGTCGTGACGCTCCTAATCATGAATTGGCTTACGGCAGTCAAGAGGCATCCAGCCCTGTCCACGTCCCAATCAGGCCTGCGCTGCAGCGCGACCGGCTACTGTTTTTTCAGGTTGTGCAACGCTGTCCTGCTCGACCGGCAGAATCAGATGATCGGGCACCGAACCGTGCCATTTTTTCGCACACAGGTAATACAGGCCGGCGGGAAGCACCAGACCGATGATCCAGGAAATATCCACACCGCCCAGGGTTTCCACCAGCGGACCGGTGTAGAACTTGGTCGCAATGAAGGGCAATTGCACCAGCACGCCGAAGACATACACGCTGATACCCAAGGCGTTCCAGCGCCCGTAGCGACCGTTCGGATCAGCCAGCGCCGGCACGTCATAACGCCCGCGAGTAATGCAGTAGTAGTCCACCAGATTGATCGCGCTCCAGGGCGTGAAAAACGCCAGCAAAAACAGGATGAACGACTTGAACGCACCGAGAAACGAGTGCTGGCCGAGCAAGGCGATCAGGGTTGCAGCACCGACGATGAACAGCACGAAGACCAGCCGCTGCAAACGCGTGACCTGCAGGTGGCCACGGAAACCGCTGATGATCGTCGCAATGCACATGAAGCTGCCGTAGGAGTTCAGCGTAGAAATGGTGACCTTGCCGAATGCGATGCTGAAGTAAAGCAGCGCAGCCGTTGCACCGGTACCGCCCAGACCTACAATGTAGGCCACTTCGTGCCCGGCGAATTGGCCGTTGGCCGATGCGGCGGCAAACACGCCGAGAATCATCGCCACCTGGGCGCCAATCACCGAACCCGCGCCAGCGGCGAAAAAGGTTTTCACCGAGGAAACCCTGCTCGGCAGGTAACGGGAATAGTCAGCCACGTAAGGGCCGAAAGCGATCTGCCAGGACGCCGCGAGCGACACCGCCAGCAGGAAGCTGCTCCAGCTGAAATGACGAATTTGCAGCAGCGCGCCAACGTCGGTCTGGCTCATCAGGCGGTAGAACAGGTAAACGAACGCAATGACCCCGCTGACGCTGGCCACCCGGCCGATGAAGTGGATCACCCGATAACCGAGCACCGTTACCAGCACGATGACGCTGGCGAAAATGAGGATACCGACGCTGTCGCTGACCCCGAACAACTGGCCCAGCGCCTGCCCGGAAAGCACCGTTCCGGTCGCGGTGAAACCAAGGTACATCAAGCACACCAGTACGATCGGAATGGCCGCGCCATAAACGCCGAACTGTACCCGGCTGGAAATCATCTGCGGCAGGCCCAGCTTCGGCCCTTGTGCCGCATGCAACGCCATCACCCCGCCACCGATCAGTTGGCCGACCAGCAAACCGATCAACGACCAGAACACATCGCCGCCCAGCACCACGGCCAGAGCACCGGTGACAATCGCGGTAATTTGCAGGTTGGCGCCCAGCCACAGGGTGAACTGGCTCAACAGACGACCGTGTCTTTCCGCTTCCGGGATGTAGTCAATCGAACGCGTTTCGATCAACGGTTTACTGCCTGCACGATCGTTGTTAACAGCCATGATTCAACCTCTGTGGATTGTTATTTACGGTTCAATCGGGAATCGCTTTATGTGGGAGCGGG
>JALYPE010000477.1 GCA_030856525.1 Pseudomonadota bacterium
GGATCGCTGTCCTTGGTCGCATAGCCAGCCGCGCCGACTTTCAACGCCCGGGCGGCCATCTGCGCTTCGTCGTGCATCGACAACACCAAAATTGCCGGAGGATTGTTCAACGCGCGAATGCGCGGAATCGCTTCCAGGCCATTCACGCCCGGCATCGAAATGTCGAGCAACACCACTTCGCAGGGAACATGCCGCAAGGTTTCGAGCAGTTGCTCTCCATTGCTCGCCTCCCCCACTACCAGCAAATCCTTGGCGAGGCCGATCAATTGCTTGATGCCTTCGCGAACGATGGTGTGGTCTTCGGCTACCAGTACACGGATCACTTGCCTCTCCTCTAAATGGGTTGATTGCCGGTAAGGAGCGCAGCCTTCGGCAGCGCCTGCGGGGTACGCGCTCGGCGTAGGAGCTGCCGAAGGCTGCGATGTTTCAGCGGTCCACCGGCACCCGCACGCTCAACGTCGTGCCCTCCCCCGGCTCGCTCTCCAGCACCAACTGCCCGCCCATGATCAACACGCGTTCGCGCATTCCCACCAACCCGAAGGATGTCGGCCTGCCCACTGCGGGCACAAATCCTACGCCATCATCACTCACCGTCAGGCACAACTCATCGCCTTCCAGCGTCAACGTCAGTTCGACAGTATGCGCCTGGGCATGTCGCATGACATTGGTCAGCGCCTCCTGAAGAATGCGGAACAAGCCCACTGCCTTGGCATCGCTGAGCACCGGCAAGTTGTCCGGCACCTGCACCAGACAAGGAATCTGCGTACGCGCCTCAAAACGACGGGCCTGCCATTCGATGGCCGAGGCGATACCTGCATCGAGGATCGGCGGTCGCAGCGCGGTGGCCACATCGCGTACCAGTTGAAACAGTTGAGCGATCAGGCGCTTCATACTGTTCAAGCGTTCGTTCAGTCCGGGGTCAAGCTGTGCGTAAGCCAGTTCGCACATGGACGTTTCCAGTTTCAACACCGTCAACATCTGCCCCAATTCGTCATGCACCTCGCGGGCGATGCGCGCCTTTTCCTCTTCGCGCACACTTTCCAGGTGCGCCGACAGCTCGCGCAATTGCTCGCGGGAGCTGGCCAGTTCCAGTTCAATACGTTTGCTGTCGCTGATGTCCCAGACAATGCCGTCCCAGACATAGGCGCCGTCTTCGAGCCGGCGGGTAATCGCCTTGATCTCAGCCCAGCGTTGTTCGCCCTGACGCGTCACGATCCGACCTTGCCACGACCAGTCACTGTCTGTATCCAGCGCGTGGTCCTGGGTCTGGTGATAACTGGCCTTGTCGTCTGGATGTACCAGGCTGCGCAGGCCTTTGTCGCGATGGGCCAGGGTGGCCGGCGAGTAACCCACCAGACTTTCGCTGCCCTCACTGATGTAGGCAAAGTCGATCTGTCCTGTCACCGGCGCGCGTTCCAGGCGAAAGACCAGGCCCGGGACATTGGCGGCGATACCCTGCAGTCGCGCCTCGCTTTCCTGCAAAGCCGCCAGTGCACGCCGGCGCTCGGTGACGTCGTTGAGGTAAACCACCAGGTATTCGCCATCGCGGAAGCGTAAAAAGCTCAATGAAACATCTGTTGGCAAAACGCTGCCGTCCGCGCGCAGGCAATTGGTTTCAAAACTTGGCGGGCCTTCTTCACTGGCCCGCGCGCGTTTCCACAGGTTGAGCCAACGGTCCATGTGCAGGCCGGGCTCGAAATCGATCAGCGGCCGGTCGATGATGCCGCCCGGCGGATAGCCCAGCATGGTTTCGGCGGCGCGATTGGCGTAGCGCACATGGCTGTCCCAATTGACCCAGAGAATGCCAACCGTGCTTTGATCGATGGAAAACTGGGTGAGCCGCAATGCTTCTTCGCTGGCGGCGCGTAGGGCAATGTCTGCGCGCGCCGTCAGTAGTCGTTGTTCCAGACTGTGTTGCTGGCGGCGTTGCCAGAACACGATCGCCATGCTGCTCAACACCAACACCGCCAACAGCAGACACAGGTTTTGCCAGAAACCGGGAGAGTCGGTCAGCCGCGGGTATTTGGGTTTCAGCCATTGATTGTGCAATTGTTCCAGGTCTTTGGCCGGAATCGCCCGCAGCGCACTTTCAACAATAGCGGCGAGTTCCGGCCAGTCCCGGCGCGTCGCTACACGCAGCTATTGCGGCAAACCGATGTCACCCACCACCGCCAGCCCGGCAAACTCCGGCTCGACCGACAGGCGCCCCAATTGCGCTTCGTCGACCACGGCGTAGCTGGCCTGCTGACTCAGCAACAGCTGCAAGGCCTGACGCTCGATCGGCACGCCTTGCAGATTCAGGTGCGGATAATTGCTGCGCAAGTAATCGGCCGTGGCGCTGGGCATGCGTACGGCGACGCGGGTCTGGCTGTCGAGTTTTTCCAGCTCGACCGCGCCGCTGCCTTTCCGATCGCTGACCACCAGTTGCGGCACGCGCATGTACGGATCGGAAAATTGCCACAGACGCAGGCCTGCGGGGGTTTGGGTCAAGCCGGGCGCGAGGTCGATCTCGCCATCGCGAGCCGCTGCCTCCAATTGTGCAAGGTCGGGAAAATTGCGCCAGCTCAATTCGGTCTTGAGTGCCTTGGCCAGCCACTTCATCAGCTCGACGTTGACCCCGGACAGCCGCTGCAGGCGACGGTCGTATTGTGCGTAAGGCACTTGCAAGACAACGCCGACGCGCAATTGGTCGCGCTGCGCCAGCCACTGTTGCTGGCTCTGCGTCAGTTGAGCGACCTGAGCCGGTGGCGCGGACGCCGCCCAGCCCGTCAAGGGAAACAACAAACAGCCGATAACCCACAGGCAGCGAAAACGCATCATCGAAGTCTCATACACTGACAAACACTGACCAACCTATTAGGCTGCCGGAATAACTTCTGGCCTGGAATATCCGATGCCCCCTGTCTACCGCCTGGCACTGCCAGCATTGTGCCTGTCGTTGCTCCTGCCCTGCGCGTTTTCCGTCGCTGCCACTGAAACAGCGCCGGCGGCTGCAGAACAACCTGTAGGCGACAAACCGCTTGAGCGTCAGCCACTGCTGGAGCGTAGTCAGGAAGAAGCTGCAGCGCTTGAGCGAAAAATTCCCGCTCAGGAACAACAACAGCTGCAGGCCGGCAACGATACTTTTCTGGCCTTGTGGAAACCCGCCAACACTGGCGAACCCAAGGGCGCGGTGATCATTGTCCCGGGCGCTGGCGAAACGGCTGACTGGCCGCAGGTCGTTGGACCATTGCGGCAGAAGCTGCCGGACGCAAAATGGAGCAGCCTGAGTATCACCCTGCCCGACATGCAAAGCGATGTCATTGCACCGCGAGTGGTCGAAGTACCGCCAACCATCAAGGCACCCGACGTCGGCAGCAAGGACTCGACGACTGCGGCGCCGATCGAACAGGCAGCCGGGGGCGAGGCGGAAATCGTCGACAAGGCTGTTGCCGAAACCGGTGAAGATCAATCGAAAGCCGATGCCGAGCGAATATTCGCACGCATCGATGCAGCGATTGCCTACGCCGAACAACAAAGTGTACGCAGCATTGTGCTGCTGGGCCACGGGACCGGCGCTTACTGGGCGGCGCGTTTTCTGAACGAAAGACAGCCACCGCAGATCGAAAGGTTCGCCATGGTCGCCGCGCAGACACCGACAGCGGCGAAACCTCCGCTGGTGGAACTGACGCCGACCCTGAGGCTGCCGAGTGTGGATATCTTTTACAAGGACAAGCCGCTGGATCGCAGCCTGGCACTGGAGCGACTGCAAGCGAGCAAACGCCTGAAGACCGTTGCGTACAGCCAGGTTTCGCTCAAGGCATTGCCGGGGGATGCCAAGGCTGAGCAGGAGCAACTGGTTCGCCGGGTGCGCGGCTGGTTGAATCCAAAGCCGCCGGCGAATTGATAGACCCGCGCAGCGTCATTCGCGAGCAAGCCCGCTCCCGCAGTAGATCTCGATTGCTGACAGACTTTGTGTCCAACGCAGATCAACTGTGGGAGCGGGCTTGCTCGCGAAGGCGCCGGTCCTGACGACACGCGGGTACCGACTAGCGAAAATCCCGCCGCTCCCGAATCAACGTATAAGCCGTATGCAACTCGCGCGTCTTGTCCGTCGCCTCACGCACCTGCTTCGCCATCGCGCCGCTGCCGGCGATCTTGTCCGGATGATGACGACTGAGCAGACGTCGATAAGCGCGCTTGATCTGCGCCGGTTCCGTGGTGGCGGTGACGCCGAGCAAACGCAAGGCATCCTGGTACGTCACGGCACTGATCACCAGCGGACGTTTCTGCGGCTCGTAGTCCTCCGCCAGCGCCTGCACCTGTTGCCGCGTCCAGCCCAGCCACTTGCCCCACTGGCGCACCAGTTCAACCTCGCCGACACCGGCGCGGCCGTCGGCCCAGACCATCCGCCAGCAGGCGCGCAATACGCCCTCGGCGGCATGCGGTTGAGTCCTCATGCGGCGCAGATACCCGCTCAAGCGGTCGTGCCCGGTCTTGCCACGATTAAACGCCGTAATCGCACGGCGTTGCGCCGACTCGGTCATCTCCAGCGAGCGCATCTCCTGACGCGCCTGCTGAATGTGCCCGTCCACTACCCGCCCATCGCACTTTGCCAGTCGCCCCAGCAGCACGAACAGCAATTCATCGTTGCGCAGCATCGGCCGACCGCCGAGCCTTTCACGCAAATGCCCCCAACTTTGCAGTTGCAGACGCCGGTCCAGCGCCTGTCCCAGTAAAGCGCCAAGCATGGCCCCCGGTATACTGGCGATGACATAACCCAGTCCGGCTCCAATCAGAGTCCCTGGCCACAGCATCTCAGCGACTCGCTTCTATCAAGGCTTCAACTTCTGCGAGACGGTCGTGAGTACCGACATCGACCCAGTGCCCGTGAAGCCGCTCACCAGTGACCTGGCCTTCAGCCATGGCAGTGCGCAGCAGAGGCGCCAGCTTGAATGCACCGGCGGAACAACCGTCAAACAACTGCGGGTGCAACACGGCGATGCCGCTGTACGTGAGGGTGGGTGCCGACGGCTGAGCGTCGCGCACCTGCCCATCGACCAGGGTGAAATCGCCCGCCGGGTGGTGCGCCGGGTTAGCGGCCAGCACGAGATGGGCCCGCCCGGCGATTGGCTGATGCAGCACGCTGAAATCGTAATCGGTCCATATGTCACCGTTGACCACCAGGAACGCGTCATCGCCCAGCAAAGGCAGGGCGCGAAAAATACCGCCGCCGGTTTCCAGCGGCTCCCCTTCAGGCGAGTACTGGATTCGCACGCCGTACTGCGAACCGTCCCCCAGGTAGTTTTCGATCTGCTGACCGAGCCAGGCGTGATTGATCACGATCTCGTCGAAGCCGGCCGTGGCGAGGGCTTTCAGGTGGTACTCGATCAACGGTACCCCGCCCGCGCGAACCAGCGGCTTTGGCGTGGTCAGCGTCAACGGGCGCATGCGCTCGCCTCTGCCTGCGGCCAGAATCATCGCCTTCATGCTTGAGCTCCGGCGCGCAGGCTATCAAGCAACTCAGCCAATTCCGCCAGTTCAGGACGACGGGCCACCACCGCTTCTATATAAGCAAAGAACCGCGGCACGTCGGCCAGATAACGTGGCTTGCCGTCGCGGTGACAGATGCGCGCGAAAATGCCGATGACTTTCAGGTGACGCTGCACCCCCATCAGGTCGCTCGCACGCAAGAATTCCTGCAGGTCCGGCTGAACCGGGATACCAAGGGCCCCGGCTTGCTGCCAGTAATTTTCCAGCCAGCCAAGCACACGCTCCCCGGGCCAGCTGAGAAACGCGTCTTTGAACAGGCACGTCACGTCGTAGGTGACCGGGCCGTAAACGGCGTCCTGGAAATCCAGCACACCGGGGTTCGGTTGGCTAAGCATCAGGTTGCGCGGCATGTAGTCGCGATGGACCAGCACCTTCGGCTGAGC
>JALYPE010000884.1 GCA_030856525.1 Pseudomonadota bacterium
CGGCTGGTGCGCTGGATTTCCAGGTAGAAGCGGTCCGGAAACACCGCCATCCATTCGCGGGCGAGGGTTTCAGCTTCAGCAGGATTGCCGCCAAGCAGGGCCTGGCCGATTTCGCCTTCCTTCGCCGCCGACAACATGATCAGGCCTTCGCTGGCTTCGGCTACCCACTCGCGCTCGATGATGATCGAGCCATTGCGCTGGCCGTCGATGAAGCCACGGGAGATCAGTTCGGTCAGGTTGCGATAGCCCACGGCGTTCATCGCCAGCAAGCTGATCCGGCTGAGGGCGTTGTCCGGATCCTTGTTCGACAGCCACAGGTCAGCGCCGCAGATCGGCTTGATCCCCGCGCCCATGGCAGCTTTATAAAATTTGACCAGCGAACACATGTTGTTCTGATCAGTGACCGCCACGGCGGGCATGTTCATGCCGACCAGGGTCTTGACCAGCGGTTTGATCCGCACCAGACCGTCGACCAGGGAGTATTCAGAGTGCAGGCGTAGATGAACGAATGAAGCCGGCATGGTGATCCTGTCTGTGAGCATGAAAACAACAAGGCCCGGATTGTACCGGGCCTTGGCGAAAACATCAGCCTTGCGACTAACCCTCGATCAGGATTTCCCGCGCCTCATAGGCCATGCGAACAGGCGCAAATGAACGCCGGTGAATCGGGGTTGGGCCCAGACGCGCTAATGCCTCAAGATGAGCGGGGGTCGGGTAACCCTTGTGGCCGCCGATGCCGTACCCCGGATAAATCAGTTCGAAGGCAGCCATCTCACGGTCGCGGCTGACCTTGGCCAGAATCGACGCCGCCGCAATGGCCGGAACCTTTGCATCGCCCTGAATCACGGCTTCGGCGCGCATGGACAACTTCGGGCAACGGTTACCGTCGATCATTGCCAGTTTCGGCTGGATGTGCAGACCTTCGATCGCGCGCTGCATGGCCAGCATGGTGGCGTGCAGGATGTTCAACTGATCGATTTCATCGACTTCAGCTCGAGCGATGCTCCAGCTCAACGCTTTTTCGCAAATTTCGTCATAAAGCTTTTCGCGGCGGGCTTCGGTCAGTTTCTTCGAATCATTGAGGCCCAAAATCGGCCGCTTCGGATCAAGAATGACCGCCGCCGTCACGACTGCGCCACAGAGCGGGCCGCGACCGACTTCGTCGACACCGGCAACCATGTCTTCGAGCTCGGCGACCAAGGTGAAATCCAGCCCCATCTGCACGCTGTTTTTTGTCATTTGGTTTCGCCAATCAATTTCAACACCGCGTCCGCCGCCTGATTGGAGGCATCCAGACGCAACGTCCGGTGAATTTCATCGAAGCCGCGAGTCTGTTCCTCGCCACCTTCAATCAGGGGCGACAACGTCTGTGCAAGGGCCTCGACCGTAGCATCGTCCTGCAACAATTCCGGCACCAGCAAACGCTGGGCCAGCAGGTTCGGCAACGACACGTAGGGGCTCTTGACCATGCGCTTGAGAATCCAGAACGTCAGCGGCGCCAGACGATAGGCCACTACCATCGGCCGCTTGTACAACAACGCTTCAAGCGTAGCCGTCCCAGAGGCAATCAGCACTGCATCGCACGCAGCGAGGGCCAGATGCGATTTGCCATCCAGCAGGGTCAGTGGCAGGTCACGACCGGCCAGTAATTCTTCAAGCTGCTTGCGCCGCTCGGGGCTGGCGCACGGCACGACGAACCGGACGCCGGGGCGCATGGCGCGCAAACGTTGGGCGGTATCGAGGAACAGAGCCCCCAAACGGCCGACTTCACCCCCTCGACTGCCGGGCATCAGGGCGACCAGCGGCCCGTCAGGCAGACCGAGTTCTGCGCGCGCGGCGGCGCGATCAGCTTGCAGCGGAATCGCGTCCGCGAGGGAGTGGCCGACAAACCGCACCGGCACGCCCTTCTCTTCATAAAATTTTGCTTCAAACGGAAACAGCGTCAGCATCAGGTCGCAGCCTTCGCGAATCTTCAGCACACGCTTCTGCCGCCATGCCCAGACGGACGGGCTGACGTAATGCACGGTCTTGATGCCGGCCTGGCGTAGTTTGAGTTCGATATTGAGGGTGAAGTCCGGTGCATCGATGCCGATGAAAACATCCGGCCTCTCGACGATCAGGTCGGCGATCAGCTTCTTGCGGCGCTTGAGCAACTCGCGTAGCCGGCCGAGCACTTCCACCAGGCCCATGACCGAAAGACGTTCCATCGGAAAATACGAGGTCAGGCCTTCAGCCTGCATCAACGGGCCGCCAACGCCGATGAACTCGACTGTCGGGTGTCGGGTCTTGAGCGCACGCATGAGACCTGCGCCCAGAATGTCACCGGAAGCCTCACCCGCCACCAGCGCAATACGCAGATTAGCCATGATTAACGCGTGATGCCGCGGGTCGAAGACTGGATGGAGTCACGAAACACCGCAACTTCCGGAAACTGTGCCGACGATTCGGCCAGCTCGCCGAGCGCCTGCTCGACCGTCAGGCCCTGGCGGTAAACCACCTTGTAGGCGCGACGCAAGGCATGGATCGCTTCTTCGCTGAAACCCCGACGGCGCATGCCTTCAAAGTTCATGCTGCGCGCTTCGGCCGGGTTGCCGAATACCGTGACGTACGCTGGAACGTCCTTGCCAATGGCCGTGCCCATGCCGGAAAAACTGTGGGCACCGATGTGGCAATACTGATGAACCAGGGTAAAACCGGACAGGATTGCCCAGTCGGCGACGTGCACGTGGCCGGCCAACGCAGTGTTGTTGACCAGAATGCAGTGGTTGCCGATGACGCTGTCGTGCCCGATGTGGGCGTACGCCATGATCAGGTTGTGATCGCCCAGGGTCGTTTCCGAACGGTCCTGAACAGTCCCACGATGAATCGTCACGCCTTCACGAATGACGTTGTGGTCACCGATGATCAGGCGGGTTTCTTCGCCTTTGTACTTCAGGTCAGGCGTGTCTTCGCCCACTGAAGAAAACTGGTAGATGCGGTTGTGCTTACCAATTCGAGTCGGGCCTTTGAGAATTACATGCGGCCCGATCACTGTTCCCTCGCCGATTTCCACACCTGCGCCGACGATCGACCATGGGCCGACCTCGACGTCGGCGGCCAGAACGGCCGTCGGATCGATGATTGCGCGAGGGTCAATCAAACTCATAGTTTGCGTTCCGCGCAGATGATTTCAGCGGAGCACACAGGCTTGCCGTCGACCGAAGCCTGGCATTCGAACTTCCAGATCTGACGCTTGCAGCTCAGGAACTTGGCTTCGAGGATCAACTGATCGCCCGGCAGGACCGGCTGACGGAAGCGCAGCTTGTCGGAGCCAACGAAGTAGTAAAGCGTGCCATCAGCCGGCTTCACGTCGAGCATTTTGAAACCAAGGATCCCGGCAGCCTGAGCCATTGCTTCGATGATCAATACGCCCGGCATGATCGGATGCGCGGGGAAGTGACCATTGAAGAACGGTTCGTTGATGCTGACATTCTTGTAGGCGCGAATGCGCTTGCCTTCCACATCCAGATCCACGACCCGGTCCACCAGCAGGAACGGGTAACGGTGAGGCAGGTATTCGCGAATCTCGTTGATGTCCATCATTTCGGGGGGAAGCCTATGTAAAGATTGGGAGCGCGCGACTGACGCGCGCCCCTCTAGCAAATCAAGGAGGCAGTCTAGCGGCTGTGCACACTTGATATGGAAATGGTATCAGCCATCTGATGAAGCATTACCGTCAGGGGTCACTTCCCCTACTCGCTTTTCCAGCTGTCGTAACCGTCGAGCGATGTCATCGAGCTGACGCAGACGTGCCGCGCTTTTGCGCCATTCGGCAGCTGGCTGCATGGCCGTGCCGGAAGAATAGGAACCTGGCTCGGTAATCGAGTGGGTCACCATGGTCATTCCGGTGATGAAAACCTTGTCGCAAATCTCGATATGACCCACCAGCCCGACGCCACCAGCGAGCATGCAATGCTTGCCGATTTTGGTGCTGCCGGAAATGCCCACACATGCGGCCATGGCAGTGTGATCACCAATCTGCACGTTATGGGCAATCTGGATCTGGTTGTCGAGCTTGACGCCATTACCAATGACCGTATCCGCCAGCGCACCACGGTCGATGGCGGTATTGACGCCAATCTCCACATCGTCTCCAACC
>JALYPE010000556.1 GCA_030856525.1 Pseudomonadota bacterium
TCCAGCTAAGAGTCCACCCCTCAGTTTTCAATTCACTGGTCTAGCCTTCTCATGAAATCATCCATGAGAGAGGCAAAGGAATGCCTGAACCATCTGCTTCGCATCGTTTGCGCATCGGACGCTACGCCGAACAAAATCGCATTTATCTTCTGACCGCCAATACTGTCGACCGAGAGCCGGTGTTCAGGGACTACACGTTAGGCAGAATGGTCGTACAACAATTCAAACAAGCACAGTTTCAGGGGTTCGCCGACTCTTTGGCCTTTGTAGTGATGCCTGACCATTTTCACTGGTGGATTCAATTACAAAAAGGAACGCTGAGCCAGTTAATGTGCCAAGCCAAATCGTTGAGCACACGATCAATCAATGCATCGAGTGGCAGAAAGGGCATCCTTTGGCAACAGAGCTTTCATGATCATGCTCTGCGTCGTGAGGAAGACTTGGTGAAGATTGCTCGATATGTAGTTGCCAATCCGTTACGGGCTGGACTGGTCGGGAAACTGGGCGACTATCCGTTGTGGGACGCAATTTGGGTTTGACGGATACCGAGTTGCCGCCTTCGCGAGCAAGCCCGCTCCCACAGGGGATCTTCGGTGTGTTGGACATCCAGTGTGGGAGCCAGCCTGCTGGCGATGGCCGCACCGCGGTCTACCGATCCGGCTCACACCCCTTCAGCACCAACCGAATAATCGTCTGCGCCGCCGCTTCATAATCCGCCTCATCCAGTTTGGCTTTGCCGGTGATCGCAGTGATCTGCCAGTCGAAGTCGGCATACGTCTGGGTCGCGGCCCAGATGCTGAACATCAGGTGATTAGGGTCGATGGGGGCGATCTGGCCGCGGTCGATCCAGGTCTGGATGCAGTCGATGTTGTGTTTTGCCTGACTGTTAAGCTGCTCCACCAGGTCCGTACTGAGGTGCGGGGCGCCGTGCATGATTTCGCTGGCGAACACCTTCGAGGCAAACGGCAGATCGCGCGAGATGCGGATTTTCGAACGAATATAGCCGCTCAGTACCTCACTCGGGGCACCGTCGGCGTTGAACGGTGTCGAAGCCTGCAGAATCGGTTCGATGATGCTTTCCAGGACCTCGCGATAGAGGTTTTCCTTGGATTTGAAGTAGTAGTAGACATTGGGCTTGGGCAATCCCGCCTTGGCTGCGATATCACTGGTTTTGGTCGCAGCGAAGCCCTTGTCGGCAAATTCTTCACTGGCGGCACGCAGGATCAGTTGTTTGTTGCGCTCGCGGATAGTGCTCATAAACCAAGGGGTTCCTTGCCTGTTCTGGCGGTGGCGCATGGTAGCACCGGCCTCGTCAGGCGCTCAAGAATGCCCCGAGCAACGCCGGCCGCGCTATGCTGGCCGGCATTCACTTTTGAAGGACATCTCATTCATGGCAGGAAGCAGCTTGCTGTTGCTGATCGACGACATCGCCGCAGTGCTGGACGATGTGGCGTTAATGACCAAAATGGCCGCGAAAAAGACCGCGGGTGTGCTCGGTGACGACCTGGCGCTCAATGCCCAGCAAGTCTCTGGGGTGCGTGCCGAGCGGGAAATTCCCGTGGTGTGGGCGGTGGCCAAGGGTTCGTTCCTCAATAAACTGATCCTTGTGCCTTCGGCGCTGGCGATTAGCGCGTTCGTTCCGTGGCTGGTCACGCCGTTGCTGATGATCGGCGGCGCTTACCTGTGTTATGAGGGTTTTGAAAAACTCGCGCACAAATTCCTGCACAGCAAAACCGAAGACAAGGCTCAACACGCGGAGCTGGTCGAGGCGGTGGCCAATCCGGCAGTCGATCTGGTGGCGTTCGAGAAAGACAAGATCAAAGGCGCGATTCGCACTGACTTCATTCTTTCGGCAGAAATCATCGCCATCACGCTGGGCACTGTGGCTGGCGCTTCGCTCACCCAGCAGGTGTTGGTGCTGTCGGGTATCGCGATTGTGATGACCGTGGGCGTTTACGGTCTGGTGGCAGGCATCGTCAAGCTTGACGACCTCGGCCTGTGGCTGACGCAGAAGCCCGGCCAGATGGCCAAAAGCATTGGCAGCGGCATTCTGCGTGCGGCGCCGTACATGATGAAAAGCCTGTCGGTGATCGGCACGGCCGCAATGTTCCTGGTTGGCGGCGGGATTCTGACCCACGGCATACC
>JALYPE010000563.1 GCA_030856525.1 Pseudomonadota bacterium
GGATCGAGCACTGGCTGCTGATCTTCGGGCCGTTGTTGCTGGTGGTCGTGCTGTTTGGCAAAAAAGGCTTGTATGGCCTGCTGCTGAGTCCGTGGCCGCAAGGGCGCAAGACTCCCGTGACGCCAACCACGCCTGCCATTGCCAGCGAGGTGCGCCCATGAATCCGCAACTGTCGATCCAGGCGTTGGAAAAATCCTTTGGTGCGGTGAAGGCCACCAACGGTGCGAGCTTCGATATTGCACCGGGAGAACTGCACGCGATCATCGGCCCCAATGGCGCTGGCAAATCCACGCTGATCTCGCAGATCGCCGGGGAGATTCGTCCGGACAAGGGGCGGATATTTCTCAACGGCCAGGACATCACCAACGTGCCGGCCCACCAGCGCCCTCGCCTCGGCCTGGCGCGAGCCTTTCAGGTCAGCCAGCTGTATCCGGAATTCACCTTGCTGGAAAACGTCGCCGTGGCGATCGCTGCCCGGGATGGCCAGACATTTGGCATGTGGAAGCCGCTGGGCAGGGATGCTCGTCTGTTGGCGCCGGCAGCAGAGTATCTGCAACGCGTAGGGCTTGGTTCACGTGGCCAGGCGCTGGTCAGTGAGTTGTCCCACGGTGAACGGCGCCAGCTGGAAATCGCCCTGGCCCTGGCTCAGGAGGCGTCGGTGCTGTTGCTCGATGAGCCGATGGCAGGCATGGGCGCTGAGGAGTCGGCACGGATGACGCAGTTGTTGCTCGAACTCAAGGGCCGCTACGCGATCCTGCTGGTGGAGCATGACATGGACGCGGTGTTCGCCCTGGCGGACCGCATTACCGTGCTGGTGTACGGCCAGACCATCCTGACCGGCAGCGTCGAGCAGATTCGCACCGACCCGCAAGTACGCGCCGCCTACCTGGGAGAAGAACATGCTTGAGGTCAGTGGATTGCAGGCCGGTTATGGCCTGAGCCAGGTGCTGTTCGACATGCACCTGAAGATCGAACAGGGTCAGGTGGTGTCGCTGATCGGACGCAATGGCATGGGCAAGACCACTACGGTGAAGTCGATCATGGGGCTGCTCAAACCGACCGCTGGGAGCATTCTGATTCACGGTCGGGAGATGCGTGGCGCGCCTCCTTATCGCATCGCCCAGGCTGGGTTGGGATTGGTCCCTGAGGGCCGCCGCGGGTTTGGCAGTCTGAGTGTGCGGGAGAATCTGCTGGCTACGGCGACCCGGGGCAAGTGGGATCTGCCGCGGATCTACGCGCTGTTTCCACGTTTACAGGAGCGTCAGGATCAGTTGTCGAAGACGCTTTCGGGTGGCGAGCAGCAGATGATGGTGGTTGCCCGTGCGCTGCTGACCAATCCGCAGTTGTTGATTCTCGATGAGGCTACTGAGGGGCTGGCGCCGATTATTCGTGAAACGATCTGGGGTTGTCTGGCGAGTTTGAAAGCTGAAGGCGAGACGATTCTGGTGATCGACAAGAATTTGAAAGAGATGGCGCGCGTGGTGGATTGTCACCACATCATCGAGAAAGGGCGGCAGGTGTGGAGTGGGACGCCGGGGCAGCTAAGTGATACGCCGGAATTGTCTCGGCGGTATTTGGGGGTTTGACGGCGGACGTATTTACAGCGGCCCGACGCGGTCCCCTGTAGGAGCAAGCTTGCTCGCGATGGTTGTAAACGATTTCGCGGGCTTTCAGGATAAACGCGGCGCTCTTGAGTGCATCGCGAGCAAGCTTGCTCCTACAGGAATTGGCGTCGCTCAAAAATCTGCGCCCCGCCACGGACACTGTGGGAGCTGGCTTGCCTGCGATGGACGTGAACGATGACCCGTGCTTGCAGGATGAAAGCGCCAGGGCTCACTGCAACGGCGAAAAACTCGCCGGCAGGTAAATCGTCGAATGCATTTCCAGCAGCTGCGGGCCCGAATTTTCCGGGGGCCAGACGCCGTCTTGTACGGCGCGAGTGCGCACGTCCAGGCGTTGTTCGAGCGAGGCGTAGGGCCAGATGTGCAGGTAACGTGGCAGTTGACCGTCGGTGGCATAGAAAGCCGCATACACAGGCGAATATTGCTTGGCGGTTCTAGGCGCCACGGCTTTTTTCCAGCCCTCGATCGTGGGCGCCAGGCCCGCGGGCACCAGATCGTACACGCGCAGTTCGTAGAACGGCCCGTGGCGTCCGGCCGGCAGCGGCTCGATGAAGGGAAACAGGGTGTAGTTTTCCACGCGCATGTTCAGCAGTAACACCTCGATGCCAAACGCGTCCGGGCTCGACAGATAACGGTCACGCTCGGCCTGGCGCGAGGCTTCGTCGGTAAAACCGCGCAGCACCGCGATCTGGTTCAGCGGACCGATTTCCGAGGCCCAGCAGCCCATCAATTTCACCCCGGCGCCAGCGTTGCTCAGGCTTTCCTCCAGACACGCCATGGCGTTGACAACAGTACGCACGCGTACGGTGAACGTAATCAGTTCGTACAGCTTCAAGACAACCTCGATTTGAGTCCGGAAAGGTATGTTTTAGGACTGCTGCGCAGTCGGACACAGGCTTCGCCAGCTGCTACATGAGTTATGCGCGCCCTGCAGCAGCTGGCGCAGCCTGCGTCCGACTCGGGCCGCGATCAGACGCAGCTGGCTGCTAGATCAGTCGGCGCGGTGTTTCAGTTCAGGACATCACCACCCCACCATTGAACACCGGCGACAATCCCATCAACTCAAGCTTGCGGGTGAACTCACCCAGCCGCTGCAATTTGTAGGCTTCCAGATCAACGTCCTGGTAAGCATAAAATCCCTGCCCCTCGCGCAGCCCGTTACGCCCAAGGGCCATGTTGTCGGCGATGACTTTGGGCGGCAGAAAACGGGGATCGATGGCTTGCGCCAGGTAGTGCGAGGCATAGAACAGAATGTCGCCGCCGCCCCAGTCGATGAATTCGAGCATCCCCAACACCGAAAAACGCAGGCCGAAACCGACGCGAATCGCCGTGTCGATATCCTCGGCGCTGGCCACGCCCTCCTCGACCATCCGCGCCGCTTCATTCATAGCCAACGCCTGGATTCTCGGCACGATGTAACCGGCCGCCGCGGAACACTGCACCGGGACCTTGCCGATCCGCTTGAGCAAGGCCATCAGGCGCTGTACTACCTGTGGGCTAGTAGTCTCGCTGCGGCTGACTTCGACCAGCGGCATGAGGAACGCAGGGTTCAGCCAATGCGCGTTGACGAAGCGCTGCGGGTGGGTGACCAGCGTTGCCAGCTGCGTCACCAGGAACGTTGAAGTGGTTGATGCGATCACCGTTTCAGCGTTGCACGACTCACTTAACCAGGCAAAGGTCCGGGCCTTGAGTTCCAGTAACTCGGGGACTGCCTCGAACACCACGGCAGCGACTTGCAAATCGCCGCCGCTCTGCTCGCGATCACACACGCGCAAATGGCTCAGCGCCTGATCGGCCTGCGCGGAGTCGAGTGAACCCAGGCGCACCAGTGTCGCCAGTTCGGTGCGCAAATGGCCCTCGATCTGGCGGAAGTAGCTGTCCTGCGCCGCCGCATCGCGTTGCTTGATGTCGATCAGGGTCACCGGCAGCCCGGCGAACATGAATGCCAGGGCAATCCCCTCGCCCATGCGCCCGGCGCCGACGATGCAGATGCGCGGCTCGACGGCGCTCACGCCTGCAGTCCTTGGCTCAGGCAGTGTTGCATGGCGCTGCGGCTCAGTTGATCTAGGCCAAGGTTTTCCAGGGTTCGTCCCTCGCCGTACAGGTCGATGCCGCTGACCACTGTGGCCAGGCTCAGCAATCCTTGTGCGACAGGCGTCGGCACGTTGGCCCAGCGTCCGACCGACACCAGAAATGACAGGCCCAGGCGTGTGTCTTCAAGCATGTAGCGGTGTTTTTGCAGGTCGATGTCTTCTCGCCAGTCGCCGCTATCGGTCAGCTTGCCGTGGGCGCCGCGGCCGTACATCCACTCATCGCCGTAGCTCGCGTAGTGGTCAGCCAAGGGGAAATGCGGTGCGCCATAGCCCAGGGCTTCACGGATGGCGATGCGTTCGGCGTCAAGGGCGTTGGTTACTCGACGGATCGAAGGCACCGTGCCTTCGTTGTGAATATCCCAGGTGTCGAAGTGTTCAAGGGGGCCGGCATTCATCAGGATCAGCGGCGGATGGATGATCGGCCCGGCGTTCATCAGCGCGCCGCTGAGGGCGTCTTCGATGGGTTCGACGCTTGGATAGGCGTCTTGCAATACGGCGAATGCGGACTCGCTCAGACGACTTGGGAACACCCCGGTTGGCAGGCGGGTCGCGTAGCCACTGATCACCACCTGATTGTCGCCGTGTTTGCGGGCCAGGTAAGGCAAGGTGCCGGTTTCGGCGAACGCCACTTCGGCGTGGTTGCCGGCAGTGGCCATCGCCTGGGCGAATACCATGCTGCCGAATGTGCCTGGCGGCAGGAATACTACCTGGCCGTCGCGCAGCAGGGGGGCGAGTTCGGTGGCGAGGGCCAGGTGGGAGGTCGATGGCAAGGCAATGATCAGCAACTGCGCATCGGCTACGGCTTGTGGCAGGTTGAACGCAAGGGTCAGACTGTCGCCGGGCTGGCCCAGGCTTATTTTGCGTTCGCCACGGAAGTCGCGCACCAGCAGATGACCGAGCGCCTGCAAGGTTTCCAGCGCGGCACTGTCCCGGCGCCACAGGCGCACCGAATGGCCTTTTTCCGTCAGCTCGATCGCTGCCGCATAACAACCATGACCACCGCCAATAACACTGATATTCATCAATTCACACTCCTGTAGAAGAGCCCCGATCCTAGCAATGGCCCTGGCGGATCACTGGCCGAAACGCGCAAGCTTCATTCCGATTCTGCAACGCAATATCCCCACTGACCTGTAGGAGTGAGCCTGCTCGCGAAGGGGCCGGCACATTCAAAGTCTCTGCTGCCTGAAACGCCGCCTTCGCGGGCAAGTCGAATCGTCGCACCGCCGCTCCACAGGTTCTTCGTATGGGTTGGG
>JALYPE010000590.1 GCA_030856525.1 Pseudomonadota bacterium
GCGATATCAGCCATTTCTTGATGCATCGGTACAACTGGATTCGACCCCATCAATTCAACGGTGGGCTGGCGCCAGCTCGGGCCGAAGAAAAACTTAACGTCCTGTCCGGGATTAGTTGACCACTACAAACCGGCAAAAGCGGACACGACGTGCCTCATGAGTTCGGGACGATTCAGGGTGGACTCATCAGCGCAGGCTTGATATGTACCTTACTTCCAAGATGGCTCGATAGCCTTCATCTGCCTGCTTTCGTAGCGCTTATTTCTCCGGGCCTCGCTGCTTTGGCGACCTTTTGGACTCGAGGAGCAGCCGGCTGTACGCATCCTCCAAGCCCTCCCGAGTTTGCTCAGGTAAAGCTGGTTTCTTTTCACGCTTGGGCTTCGAAGAGGGGTTGGAGGGTGAACCGGCTGGATGGAGCTGCTCGAAGTTCTTACGCTCCTCTGCTGTCAGAGATGAGACAAAAACCTTCTCGCTCACCCGTTTAGCACGATCTTCCTTCGTGAAGTTCAAGACGTTTGATGGGACTGGCACTGGGAACGGACAACGAAGGTCTGATCTGGCGCCGGTTTTCTTCTTCTCAACGCTGATGCGGATCAGCTCCTCGACGTCGTCCCTACTGCTGGAATAAGCAGCTGAAAGATATGCAATGTTGACGTCCTCCAAAGTAATCGTATAGCGACGGACCGCACGAGCTTCGAGATAGGCCAACTTGATCAGTTGGACCGCCAGACGTTTTATACCAAACGTGGAGCGATACAGCTCATGTGCCAGGGCGCCTGGATCTGCAGATACGCGCCGTCCGCTCACCCGGATGCATTCTCGAACATATTCCTCCCAGGCTTTCGAGTCAGGATGATCCGGCAGCATCACGCGAGGTTCAGAAAGAAGCCGTTGCTTGTCCTCACTGTTCCTTGTCAACAATTTGTGACCCAAGCTGTAGTTGGCCACATAAATCATCGGGACCCCAAGCCCGGCCATAGTGAGGAGAATATCTGTGACCCGAGCTACGCCTTGACCGGTGCTCTGATGCTGCATCTCTTCGAGCACCATCAGGGATACGCCATCCCGATTGACCCTACGCCGGCACTCGGTCAGCAGCTTCGATGTATTCGCTCTCACTCCTGTCGCGTCGCCGCCGAGGAAGTCTTCCAGCAACTGTCTGCCGCCAGCCTTCCCCCTTGCGCTGGCGTACCAGTACGAACTTAGATTATGTGGCTCATGGTAATGGGCAGATGTGTAGGGTGCAGGTCCAGGCATCACCTTCATTAGCGCACTGATAGTTTGGCTCTTCCCAACGCCGGCAAGCCCGGTGAGGCATATAGGAAAGGCCTCATTCTCAGGGGGGTGATACAGCCGCTGCTGATATTGCTGGTCAGAGGAGAAATTCTCGGCCGAAAAGCTCCGCGCACGATCAATGCAGTCTTTGATGAAGTCCAAAGAAAACTGGTTGGGAAGGAAAATCGCTTTCAAGGCCTCTGACAGACGCTCAGCTGCCAATGCGGGGCTCAACTCCTCAAGCCCGATCAAAGGGTCAGGATGCACTGTAATCAAACGCCGGATCTCAGACAGCGTCTCCGATCCGACAAAGCGCGTAGAGAAGATGTTAGTCATGGCCTTTTCTCATCAATCGCTTTTGGTCGGCGGCATCACGTTCGGCCGCTCCGCCCTTTGCAGGACGCCCAAGTTTGCGCGTACCACTGTCCCAAGCTTTCCCTGTTGCGTGAAGAAACTGGGTATTTCGATCTTGAAGCATCGCAGGCTGTTCTTCACGAAGCTGCGCCTTGCCGCGCAGCCGATTTTCATTAAGCATCTGGAGGTCCGAAAGCGAAATATCGACACTGTTGGGATGGACGCTTGCCGGCTTTACAAAGTTAAGTTCGTACAAGACACCTTCTAGCTCAATCCAAATATGCCTTACACACATGGTCATCACATAAGCAGTGACCGGTATTTGGCCATTGAGCGCTATCTTGTCAAAAACGTCGGTATCAATCAGTTTCGAAGAATTGTACTTGCGGCCATAAAAATAAACTCCGCTCCTTTTAATATGCGCCGGGTGAGGTGTCAGAAATTCTCGTACGGCGTAGTCAAAACCAACCTCTGTTCCAGAATCGTAACCAAGATCACTATAGAACTTGTAGATATTATGTGGAGTTGGGGTGAAGCCCACCTCCAACATCTCAGGCGTCATCCTATCATCAGCACCTGACGAATGATTGTCATAAATAGCTTGCAGGATATGTCGCTTACATATCTCTACAAAGTTCAACGAACTATGAAAATGCGTTGGCTGATCATTGTTAGACTTGGTCCGAGGATGTGACGATTCAACCGTTGCTTTCGACTGTCCAGAATGAGTAGGAGTCAGCTCAAGCCTGGATAACCAACTCAT
>JALYPE010000592.1 GCA_030856525.1 Pseudomonadota bacterium
GTGCCAGTGCCGCGACCCTGGTGCTGCTGGTGGGTGTCGGCGCCGGTTCCACACTGACCTCCTCGCCCGCGCTGCAGACGACTATGCAATGGATTGGCGTGCTGTGGCTGAGCTACCTGGCATGGCAGATTTTCACTGCGCCCGCTGCAGCGCTCGACCCCGGTGACACGCAGGCAAGGCTGGGAATGATGGGGGCCGCCAGCCTGCAACTCATCAACCCGAAAACCTGGATGATGGCACTGGCCGTGGTCAGTGTATTTGCAAGCAGCGGCGAGCAGCGTTTCAACCATGTGTTGATGTTGTCAGTCGCGTTTTTTCTAATCTCCCTGCCGTGCCTCGGTGTATGGGCGCTGCTGGGCGCCGGGTCGGCGCGATGGCTGCGTTCGCCCAAGGCGATGCGACGCTTCAACCGGTGCATGGCGCTGTTGCTGCTGATTTCGGCGTGGTCGACCGTGGGGATATGAGAGCCATCCGTCGGCTTGAGGCGTTTGAAATGTTCCCTGAGGGTTGACGCAAGGTCGGTTTCTGGTGTCTTCTGAAACCGGTTTCAGCGCCTCTCAAAACAGCGCGAACCTTATAAATCCAATAAGAAGGTTTCAGCCCGTGAACGATTTTTCCGCCGCCCAGCGCAGCCGCGTGACCATGCTTGACGTGGCCGAACACGCCAAGGTCTCCAAGGCCAGCGTGTCGAGATTTATCGGCGATGATAGAGCCCTGTTGTCCGACGCGATTGCCTTGCGCATCGAGCAGTCGATTGCCCAACTGGGCTACCGCCCGAACCAGATGGCGCGCGGTCTGAAGCGCGGCAGAACCCGCCTGATTGGCATGCTGGTCGCCGACATTCGTAACCCCTATTCGATCGCCGTGATGCACGGGGTGGAAACCGCCTGCCGGCAGCACGGCTATAGCCTGGTGGTGTGCAACACCGACCGCGATGACGAGCAGGAACGCCAGCACCTCGCTCTGTTGCGCTCTTACAACATCGAAGGACTGATCGTGAACACCCTCGGTCACCATCGAGATGAACTGCAAGAGCTTCAGCGGGAGATGCCGCTGGTGCTGGTGGACCGCAAGGTCGAGCAGTTCGACAGTGACATGGTCGGGCTGGACAACCCGGCGGCCATCGCCATCTCACTCGACCACCTCGAAGAACGCGGCTATCGCGATGTGATGCTGGTGACTGAGCCCTTCGACGGCACCAGTTCGCGCATCGAGCGGGTCAGCAGTTTTAATCAGCAAATCGCGCAGCGCTCTACCCTGCGCGGCGCCATCGTAGAGACCGGCAGCGAACTGACCGCGAATCTCAATAGGTTTCTGAATTCTCCCGGTCCCGGTCCCAAAGCACTGTTCTGCGCGAACGGTATCGCGGCGCTGGCCAGCACTCACGCCCTGCGCGACCTTGAGTGCAGTTTGTTCGAGGATGTCGGGCTGATCGCTCTGGATGATCTGGATTGGTACCCTTTAGTGGGCAGTGGCATTACTGCGCTGGCGCAGCCGACGGAAGAGATTGGCGCGCGTGCGTTTGAGTGTTTGCTTAAGCGCTTGCGCGGGGATGACGGGCCGGTGCGGACTCTGGATTTTTCGGCGCAGTTGATTGTCAGGGGTTCGACCCTTGGGAACCTCCGATGAATGTAATGGCCTGGACGAGGCCCGCGAAACACGCCAGATCTATTTTTTTGTACAAAAATGAAACCGGTTTCAGAGGTCAATAACAAATGAAAAAACCACCCATCTCCATCAGCCTGTCGAGCTACGGCGCGGACCTTGTCCGCCAACGCGGCCAAGGCTCGTTCATTCAAACGCTGGCGAGCGCCGGCGCCACCCGCATCGAATGGCGCGAAGAATTGCTGACAGTCGAAGATCCCGCTCAGCTCGCGCAAGCCACCAAGGGCCAGAATCTGCAAAGCGTGTTTTCGTCGCCGCTGGAGCTGTGGCTGGCCGGTCAAACCCGACTCAATCCAGAACTGATCCAAACGCTGCAACGCGCCGAGGCTTTCGGGTCCAAATGGCTGAAGGTTTCGCTCGGCTACTTCACGGATAACAGCGACCTTCAGACCTTGAGCCAGGTACTCAGCAAAAGCCCGGTGCAACTGCTGGTGGAAAACGACCAGACCTTGCACGGCGGTCGCATCGAACCGTTCCAGCGCTTTTTCGCCGAAGTCGAGCAGCACGGTTTGCCGATCAAAATGACTTTCGACATCGGCAACTGGCACTGGCAGGACCAACCGGCCGCTAGCGCCGCGCGCCTGTTGGGTCGCCATGTCGGTTACGTGCACTGTAAAGCCGTCCAGCGCCGCGCCGACGGCAAACTGGTCGCTACACCGCCCGCCGTGAGCGATCTGCATGAGTGGGAACAACTGCTGCGCCACATGCCGCAAGGTGTGATGCGTGCAGCTGAGTATCCGCTGCAGGGCGACGACCTTGTAAAACTCACGACTGAGCATGTCGCCACCCTCGCCCGCCTTGGCCAAACCCGACTGGAGAGTGCTGATGTCTGAGATCGATATCCTCTCGTTCGGCGAAACCATGGCGATGTTCGTTGCTGACTACAACGGCGATCTGGCCCACGTCGACCACTTCCACAAGCGCATCGCCGGAGCGGACAGCAACGTCGCGATCGGCCTGTCACGGCTGGGTTTCAATGTGACGTGGTTGAGTCGGGTCGGCGATGATTCTCTCGGCCGTTTTGTGATCGACACGCTGCAAAAGGAAGGCGTGGATTGCAGCCATGTCGCCATCGACCCGACCCACCCGACTGGTTTCCAGATCAAATCCCGCGCCGACGATGGCAGCGATCCGTTGGTGGAATATTTCCGCCGCGGTTCGGCTGCGAGCCTTTTGTCAGCCCAGTCGATCATGCCCGAGCTGCTCAAGGCTCGGCATTTGCACGCCACCGGCATCCCACCGGCGCTGTCGGCGACGGCTAGGGAAATGTCTTTTGAATTGATGACGCGCATGCGCGAGGCCGGGCGCAGCGTGTCTTTCGACCCAAACCTGCGCCCGAGCCTGTGGGCCAGTACGCAGCAAATGATCACCGAGATCAACCGTCTCGCGGCCCTCGCCCACTGGGTGCTGCCGGGGTTGAGCGAAGGACAACTGCTGACCGGTTTGGACGACCCCGCTGACATCGCCGCGTTTTATCTGGATAAGGGCGCTGAAGCCGTGGCGATCAAGCTCGGCCCGCACGGTGCTTATTACCGGACTCAACTGAACGCGGGTTTTATTGCCGGCGTACAGGTGGAAACGGTGGTGGACACGGTCGGTGCCGGCGATGGGTTTGCGGTCGGGATGATCAGCGCATTGTTGGAAAAGCTCAGCTTTGCCGACGCCGTTAAGCGTGCCAACTGGATTGGCAGCCGCGCGGTTCAGAGTCGTGGGGACATGGAGGGGTTGCCGACCCGGGCCGAAATGTCCATCGAATTCGAGGCCGCCATCGCGAGCAGGCTCGCTCCCACAGGAGATTTGCGGTGTTCACACCGTCCATGTCCCACAGGCGATCTGCAGAGTTTACACAATCTCTGTGGGAGCGAGCCTGCTCGCGATGAGGCCAGCACGATCACTGCAAAAGCTTGAACCAGACGCGTACCTGCTGCGACAAAAACAACAAGCTCAGGAGCACCATCATGAAAACTGCAACACTCGCCGCCCGCCGCTGGTGGTACATCATGCCCATCGTGTTCATCACCTACAGCCTGGCGTATCTGGATCGCGCCAACTACGGGTTCGCCGCCGCCTCCGGCATGGCTGACGACCTGATGATCACACCCGGGATGTCTTCGTTGCTCGGCGCGCTGTTCTTCCTCGGCTACTTTTTCTTCCAGGTGCCGGGCGCGATTTATGCGCAAAGGCACAGTGTGAAGAAGCTGATTTTCGTCAGCCTGATTCTCTGGGGCGGCCTCGCCACATTGACCGGTGTCGTCTCCAGCGCGTATTGGCTGATCGTCATCCGGTTCATGCTCGGCGTAGTCGAAGCAGCAGTGATGCCGGCGATGCTGGTCTACCTCTGCCACTGGTTCACCCGTGCCGAACGCTCGCGGGCCAACACCTTCCTGATCCTCGGCAACCCGGTGACCATGCTCTGGATGTCAGTGGTGTCTGGCTATCTGGTGCAGCATTACAGCTGGCGCTGGATGTTCATCATCGAAGGTTTGCCGGCGGTGTTCTGGGCGTTCATCTGGTGGCGCCTCGCGGATGATCGTCCGTCCCAGGCGAAGTGGCTGAGCGATGAGGAAAAGCATGACCTGGAAAGCGCCCTTGCCGCCGAACAGGTTGGAATGAAAGCGGTAAAGAACTACGCCGAAGCGTTTCGCTCGCCGAAGGTGATTATTCTGGCGCTGCAGTTTTTTTGCTGGAGCATTGGCGTCTATGGTTTTGTGCTGTGGCTGCCGTCAATCCTCAAGGCTGGCGCGCAGATGGACATGGTTGAAGCGGGTTGGCTCTCGGCATTGCCTTACCTGGCCGCAGTGATCGGCATGCTGCTGGTCTCTTGGGGTTCGGACAAACTGCAAAAACGCAAACGCTTTGTCTGGCCGCCACTGCTGATTGCCTCTATTGCTTTTTACGGTTCCTACGCCCTCGGTGCCGAACATTTCTGGTGGTCCTACACCTTGCTGGTAATCGCAGGCGCTTGCATGTACGCGCCTTACGGGCCGTTCTTCGCGATCGTGCCCGAGATTCTTCCGGCCAACGTTGCGGGGGGCGCGATGGCGCTGATCAACAGCATGGGCGCACTCGGTTCATTCGGCGGCTCGTATCTGGTCGGCTATTTGAACAGCTCCACCGGTTCGCCCGGTGCGTCGTATCTGCTGATGAGCGGCGCGCTGATGCTCTCGGTGGTGCTGACGATTTTCCTCAAGCCCGGCGCCAGTGACCGGGTCGTCGCCAAGCCGGTTAGGCAACAGCCGGTGGCGACTCATTCCTGAATTGAAATTGAGATGACGACGATGAAAAAGCACGTTGTGTTGTACAAGAAACTCTCACCGCCGCTGATGGCTCGCCTGCAGCAGCAGGCCGAGGTGACGCTGATCGACAGCCTTGACGCCGATGGCCTGGCGCGACTGCGCGACGCCCTGCCCCGTGCCAACGGGCTGCTCGGGGCCAGCCTGAAACTCGACGCCGCGCTGCTTGATCTGGCGCCGCATCTGCAGGCAATCGCCAGCGTTTCAGTAGGCGTCGACAACTACGACATCGACTACCTGACCGAGCGCGCAATCCTGCTCAGCAACACGCCGGACGTGCTCACCGAAACCACCGCTGACACCGGGTTCGCGCTGATCCTGGCGACAGCCAGGCGCGTAGTGGAACTGGCCAATATGATTCGCGCCGGCGAATGGACGCGTAATGTCGGCCCGGCGCAATTCGGCACCGACGTGCACGGCAAGACCCTCGGCATCATCGGCATGGGCCGCATCGGGGAGGCCTTGGCTCAGCGTGGGCATTTCGGGTTTGGCATGCCGATCATCTATCACAGCCACTCGCCGAAACCGGCGGTGGAGCAGCGCTTCGATGCGCAATACCGCAGTTTGCCGGCGCTGTTGCGAGAAGCGGATTTCGTCTGCCTGACATTGCCGCTGACCGCTGAAACCGAACGGTTGATCGGTGCAGAACAGTTTGCGCAGATGCGCCCGGAGACGATTTTCATCAATATCTCTCGGGGCAAAGTGGTGGATGAAGCGGCGTTGATCGCCGCGTTGCGTGAGGGGCAAATACGCGCGGCGGGGCTGGATGTGTTCGAACGCGAACCGCTTGGCTCTGATTCGCCACTGCTGCACATGCACAACGTGGTGGCGACACCGCACATAGGCTCGGCGACGCATGAGACCCGGGAAGCGATGGCGGCGTGTGCGGTGGATAAT
>JALYPE010000603.1 GCA_030856525.1 Pseudomonadota bacterium
GTCCTTCATCAATGCCCAACCCATTTCGCGCTACCAATGGCGGGTGGTGATTTTGTGTTTTCTGATTGTCTTCCTTGACGGCCTCGACACCGCAGCGATGGGCTTCATCGCCCCGGCGTTGTCCCAGGACTGGGGGATTGACCGCGCCAGCCTGGGCCCGGTAATGAGTGCTGCGCTAATCGGCATGGTCTTTGGTGCACTCGGCTCCGGCCCTTTGGCTGACCGCTTTGGACGAAAAATCGTACTGGTTGGCGCGGTCCTGGTGTTCGGCGCGTTCAGCCTCGCATCGGCGTATGCGACCAACGTCGACCAACTGCTGCTCTTGCGTTTTCTCACCGGCCTGGGCCTTGGCGCCGGCATGCCCAACGCCACCACATTGCTCTCGGAATACACCCCTGAGCGGAAAAAATCGCTGCTGGTGACCAGCATGTTCTGCGGCTTCAACCTGGGCATGGCCGCCGGCGGATTCATTTCGGCAAAGCTGATCCCAGCGTACGGCTGGCATAGCCTGCTGCTGATTGGTGGGATTTTGCCGCTGATCCTCGCTGTCATACTGCTGTTCTGGTTGCCGGAATCGGCGCGCTACCTTGTAGTCTGCAACCGCGGCACTGAGAAAGTGCGCAAAACCCTCTCGCCGATTGATCCAGTTGTCGTCGCTCAAGCGTCCAGCTTCAGCGTGCCGGAACAGACATCCGTGAAGGCACGCAACGTCTTCGCTGTGATTTTCTCCGGCACTTACAGCGCCGGCACTTTGCTGTTGTGGCTGACCTATTTCATGGGCCTGGTGATTGTTTACCTGCTGACCAGTTGGCTGCCGACGCTGATGCGTGACAGCGGCGCGAGCATGGAGCAGTCAGCCTTTATCGGCGCGCTGTTCCAGTTCGGCGGTGTATTGAGCGCGGTCGGTGTCGGCTGGGCGATGGACCGGTTCAACCCGCACAAGGTTATCGGCATTTTCTACCTGCTGGCAGGGGTGTTTGCCTACGCAGTGGGGCAGAGCCTGGGCAACATCACGTTGTTGGCGACTCTGGTGCTGGTGGCAGGGATGTGTGTCAACGGCGCGCAATCGGCGATGCCATCTCTGGCGGCGCGGTTTTATCCGACGCAGGGCAGGGCGACGGGGGTTTCGTGGATGCTCGGGATTGGCAGGTTCGGCGCGATCCTCGGGGCGTGGATGGGCGCGACGCTGCTGGGCTTGGGCTGGAATTTCGAACAGGTGCTCACCGCGTTGGTGATCCCGGCTGCTTTGGCGACTACGGCGGTGGTGATCAAAGGCATGGTCAGTCATGCGGATGCGACCTGACCTTCTGTGAGGTAGCGCATCGCAGAAAGGATCGCAGCCTTCGGCAGCTCCTACGGGTGCGGCGTTCCCATGTAGGAGCTGCCGAAGGCTGCGATCTTTTGTGTTTAGCGCACAATGATAGCCGGGCAACAATATGTTCGATAAACGAACACTTACTCGATTATCGGATTGTTTGGCGATTTTCAGAGGCTTAACCTTCAGGCATTCCGGCGCTGAACCTCGCGCCTTTTTATCCACAGTCGGTTAATGAAAAAACGGGAGCCTGCCCCATGGCTGAAATCATTTCGCTGCACGACGCGGTGAAGCAGTTTGTCAACGACGGCGACACTGTCGCGCTCGAAGGCTTCACCCATTTGATTCCGACAGCCGCAGGGCATGAAATCATTCGTCAGGGCAAGAAGGATCTGACGCTGGTGCGCATGACGCCTGACCTCATCTACGATCAGTTGATCGGCGCGGGTTGTGCGCGCAAATTGATTTTTTCCTGGGGCGGAAATCCAGGCGTCGGCTCTCTGCACCGCCTGCGTGACGCGGTCGAAAAACAGTGGCCGCACGCGCTGGAAATCGAAGAACACAGCCACGCTGATCTGGCCAACGCCTACGTGGCTGGCGCTTCCGGCCTACCGTTCGCGGTGCTGCGTGCCTACGCCGGCTCGGACCTGCCGAAGGTCAACCCACTGATCAAGACGGTCACGTGTCCATTTACCGGTGAAGTATTGGCGGCCGTGCCTTCGGTGCGTCCGGACATCACCGTGATTCACGCGCAAAAGGCCGACCGCAAAGGCAATGTGCTGCTGTGGGGCATTCTCGGCGTGCAGAAAGAAGCGGCGCTGGCGGCCAAGCGTTGCATTGTCACGGTCGAAGAAATCGTCGACGACCTCAACGCACCGATGAACGCCTGCGTATTGCCGACCTGGGCCCTGAGCGCGGTCTGCCACGTCCCGGGCGGTGCACACCCGTCCTACGCGCACGGTTACACCGAACGTGACAACCGTTTCTATCAAGCCTGGGACCCGATTGCCCGCGACCGTGAAACCTTCACTGCGTGGATCAACGAGTACATCCATGGCTGCGCTGACTTCAGCGAGTTCCAGGCCAAGCTGGCTACCGCTTCGGAGGCGAAGTAATGACGTACACCACCAATGAAATGATGACCGTCGCCGCCGCCCGCCGTTTGAAAAACGGTTCCGTGTGCTTTGTCGGCATCGGCCTGCCGTCAAAAGCGGCCAACCTGGCGCGGCTGACGTCGTCGCCGGATGTAGTCCTTATCTATGAATCGGGTCCGATCGGTGCCAAGCCGAGCGTGTTGCCGCTGTCGATCGGTGACGGTGAGCTGGCCGAGACTGCCGACACTGTCGTTCCAACCGGTGAGATTTTTCGCTACTGGCTGCAGGGCGGGCGCATCGATGTCGGGTTCCTCGGTGCTGCGCAAGTTGACCGCTTCGGTAATATCAACACCACCGTCGTCGGCGATTATCACCAGCCGAAAGTGCGCCTGCCGGGTGCCGGTGGCGCCCCGGAAATTGCCGGCTCGGCGAAAAGCGTGCTGATCATCTTGAAGCAGTCGGCGCGCTCCTTTGTCGACAAACTCGACTTTATTACGTCGGTCGGGCACGGCGAGGGCGGCGACTCGCGCCAGCGTCTGGGGCTACCGGGCGCCGGCCCGGTCGGCATCATTACCGACCTGTGCATCATGGAGCCGGAAGTTGATACCCACGAATTTGTGGTCACCGCGCTGCACCCCGGCGTGACCCGTGAGCAAGTGGTGGCAGCCACCGGTTGGGCGATCCGTTTTGCCGATCACGTTGAACATACCGCCGAGCCGACCGCGGTTGAATTGAAGGCGCTCAGGGATCTGGAAGCCCGCACTGCCGCGGCCCATGGTCAAGCACCCGGAGAAGCGTGATGCGTGATGTGTATATCTGCGACGCGATTCGCACACCGATCGGCCGCTTCGGTGGCGGCCTGTCGGCAGTCCGCGCCGACGATCTGGCCGCGGTGCCGATCAAGGCATTGATGAAACGTAATCCGTCGGTCGACTGGAACGCGGTGGACGAGGTGTTCCTCGGCTGCGCCAACCAGGCCGGC
>JALYPE010000623.1 GCA_030856525.1 Pseudomonadota bacterium
GAGTTGGTCCGCAATCGCGAGACTCTGGAGCCGGCGACAGAAGAGACCACGGCGTTGTGTGACCGGCTTCGGGAGCTGGGGATTTTCATGCAGCCGACGGGGGATTATCTGAACGTCCTGAAGATCAAGCCGCCGATGGTGACGTCGCGTCGGAGTGTGGATTTCTTTGTCGACATGTTGGCGAAAGTGTTGGACGAAGGCCTGTAGCATCGTCATAAAACGGCGATATTTATCGATTTATATCGGTAAATATCGCTGTTCGTCTTGGAATTCAAAACGAATATCGCTATGAAAGCCGATTTATATCGGCTATAAAGTCGCCAGTGCTCACAGGCGAATTCACTGCTCGTGCGCGTTTCTGCCACCGGTCGACGCCAGCATCGACCCTTCAGCATTGCCCGGAGATGATTCATGAGCCGTATCGTTACCGTCGCCGCCACCCAGATGGCCTGTTCGTGGGACCTCGAAGCCAACATCGAAATTGCCGAGAGGCTGGTTCGCGAGGCGGCATCCAAAGGCGCGCAGATCATCCTGATCCAGGAACTGTTCGAGGCTCCCTATTTCTGCCAGAAGCCCAATCCGGACTACTTGCAGTTGGCGACGACGGTGGAAGACAACGTCGCTATCAAGCATTTCCAGAAAGTCGCGACAGAACTGCAAGTGGTCCTGCCGATCAGCTTCTACGAGCTGGCGGGCCGCGCGCGTTTCAACAGCATCGCAATCATCGATGCCGATGGTTCCAACCTCGGGATTTATCGTAAAAGCCACATTCCGGACGGTCCTGGCTATCACGAGAAGTATTACTTCAATCCTGGTGATACCGGCTTCAAGGTGTGGAACACCCGTTACGCAAAAATCGGCGTGGGCATCTGCTGGGACCAGTGGTTTCCTGAGTGCGCGCGAAGCATGGCGTTACTGGGCGCGGAAATTCTTTTTTATCCGACCGCCATCGGCAGCGAGCCCCACGACAAGACCATTTCTTCCCGTGACCATTGGCAACGTGTGCAACAAGGCCATGCTGGTGCCAACCTGATGCCGTTGATCGCCAGCAATCGCATCGGTAACGAAGAGCAGGACGGCTACGACATCACGTTTTACGGCTCCTCGTTCATCGCCAATCAGTTCGGCGAGAAGGTTCAAGAGTTGAATGAGACCGAAGAAGGCGTATTGATTCACCGTTTCGATCTTGATGAACTGGAGCACATCCGCAGTGCATGGGGCTCGTTCCGTGACCGTCGCCCCAACCTGTATGGCACACTGAAGACCCTCGACGGTTCCCTGGAGTCCTGATCGCATGACCACTTTGAACAGCACCCCTCGCGCTGATGGCTTTTACATGCCGGCCGAGTGGGCGCCGCAAACCCAGACCTGGATGATCTGGCCGGAGCGCCCGGACAACTGGCGCCTGGGCGGCAAGCCGGCGCAAGCCGCACATGTTGCGGTGGCAAAAGCCATCGCGCGTTTCGAACCTGTGACCGTGGCGGTGTCCGCCGGTCAGTATGAAAATGCTCGCGCCCGTCTCGACGTGCCGAATATCCGCGTGGTCGAGATGTCCAGCGACGACGCGTGGGTCCGCGACACGGGCCCGACGTTCGTGATCAATAACACTGGCGAAGTCCGCGGCGTGAACTGGGACTTCAACTCGTGGGGCGGTTTTGACGGCGGCCTGTATGCGCCTTGGAATCGTGATTCGCAAGTCGGCGGCAAGATCCTTGAGATCGAACGCAGCCAGCGCTATCGCACCGAGGGCTTCGTGCTCGAAGGCGGATCGATTCACGTCGATGGTGAAGGCACGCTGATCACCACTGAAGAATGCCTGCTTAACCGTAATCGTAATCCGCACATGAATCGCGCGGAAATCGAAGCGGTGCTCAGCGCTAACCTGGCTGTGGATAAAATCATCTGGCTGCCTGACGGTTTGTTCAACGACGAAACCGATGGGCATGTGGATAACTTCTGCTGCTACGTTCGCCCGGGCGAGGTGTTGCTGGCCTGGACCGACGACCCGCAAGATCCGAACTACCCGCGCTGCCAGGCTGCGATGAAAGTGCTTGAAGGCAGCACTGACGCGAAAGGCCGCCCGTTCATAGTGCACAAGATGCCGATTCCGGGCCCGCTGTATGCGACCGAAGAAGAATGCGCCGGTGTCGATCCGGTAGACGGTACACAGGAGCGCAATCCCAGTGTGCGTCTGGCCGGTTCGTACGTGAACTTCCTGATCGTCAACGGCGGCATCATTGCGCCGAGTTTCGACGACCCGCTGGATGGCCCTGCCAAGGAGATCCTGCAGAGCCTGTTCCCGCAGCATGAAGTGGTGATGGTGCCAGGGCGTGAGTTGTTACTGGGTGGCGGCAATATTCACTGCCTTACCCAACAACAACCTGCACCCCACAAAGAGTGAGTGCCGTCGTAACAGCTTGAGCGGATTGCAAAATCCGCGATGCAGCAGTTTTATTACGACAGATGAATGAAACCCGCAGCCCGTCAGGACTGCGGGTTTTTTTGTACCTGCCAGCTGTCGTTGACGACGCTTTGGCACAGCTCTTGTATCGGTCATACCGTGAAACAGGTAAGGCAGAGACCTTCGTTGTTCTGTCATAAACCTTGGATAAGTTAGCCGCTCACAACCCAGGAGAGCGCGATATGAACGCCGAAGTGAATGTAATGGGCGAGCGGGCGTTGCATCCCCTGGCAGTAAACAGCGAATCGCTCCAGATTCTGGCGCACTGGTTGAAGTCCAATGGAACGCGTCAGATCAGGAAACCTGATCCGCGCCGGATGATCATCGAGCGCTATCCCGCTGGTTTGTTCAGCGAAGCAGAACTGGATGCGTTGCGGGATGTGATGGAAGGATAAAAACCTACAACGGATTGATAAAAAGCGCTGCCGGGATGGCGGCGCTTTTTTTATGCACGCTCGATATGCAGCAGGTATCGGCCGTCTGGGCAGTAGCAGAATTTATTAGACGATTTCGACCTATTCTCAGACGATTCCTGAAATTGACACAGAGTAAATGGCGCGGCTAGGATTCGCCCCAACGCCTGTGGCGAACCGCCATGTCTCAAAAAATAATAAAAAGGCCCGCCACGATTATTCGTGCGCGGGCCTTTTTTGTTTCGGGGTGAAAAAAGAGTGCGATAGCGCCGTTTCAGCCGTTCGACGCAGTGTGTATCAACCCGTAATAAGGAAAAGAATAAATGTTGACTAAGCAGATCAGCTTGATCGCTCTGGGGATGTTGAGCGCTACACAGGTCATGGCAAACGACCAGGCCGAATCCAAGGGATTCAAAGAAGACAGCAGCCTGAAAGTGCTGCTGCGCAATGCTTATATGAATCGTGACTACAAAGACACGCGCGAAGACAAAGCCGAGTGGGGCCAAGCGGCTATCGGTACGTTCTCGTCCGGTTTCACTCAGGGCACCATAGGTGTCGGCGTGGACGCTTTTGGTCTTTACGCACTGCGCCTGGACGGCGGCAAAGGTCGCACCGGCGCGCAGGGCATCGACTTTTTCAAAAAGGGTGAAAGCGGCAGCGCAGCCGACGACCTGTCCAAGGCAGGCGCGGCGGTCAAGTTCCGTTTCTCCAGCACTACACTGACTTACGGCGACCAGATGTCGTCGCTGCCAGTGTTGAGCTATGACAACGTGCGCCTGCTGCCGGAAAGCTACACGGGCACGTTGATCACCTCAAAAGAGATCAAAGGCCTGGAGCTGAACGCTGGTCGTTTTACTGCCGAGTCGCGCAAAAGCGCCGAAGGCCGTGACAGCGGTGGCTTGAAGTCGATCAACGTATTGGGCGGTAGCTACCAGTTCACCGATCAGTTCAAGGCCGGCCTGTACGCCTCTGATGTTGAAGACGTGTTGAAGAAGCAATACGTAAACGCCAACTACATCTTCCCGATCGACAAAGATCAGTCGCTGACTTTGGACTTCAACGGCTACCGCACCAAGCTGGACGATTCCTACGTTCGGGAAAGCGGCGCCACCGGCGACGACAACAAAATCTGGAGCCTGGCTGCCGTCTTCGCCACTGGCCCACACTCGTTCACGCTCGCGCACCAACGCAGCACTGGCGACAGCAATCTCGGTTATGCCTACGGCGGTTATCAGCGCGACCAGGGTCGCGTCGGCGACGGCGGCAACACCATCTACCTGGCGAACTCCTACTGGTCCGACTTCAACGCCGAAGACGAACGCAGCTGGCAGTTGGGCTATGGTCTCGACTTCACCAACTTCGGTGTTCCGGGCCTGACCTACAACTTCGCTTACGTGCGTGGCGACAACATCACCACGTCCACCAGCGAAGGCGGGACCGAGCGCGAAATCTTCAACCAGTTCAAATACGTTGTACAAACCGGCCCGGCCAAAGACCTCAGCGTCCGCCTGCGCAGCTCGGTTCTGCGCGTGTCGCAGAAATCGAGCCAGTACAACGTCAGCGGTAACGAAGTGCGCGTGTTTGTGGATTACCCGATCAACGTTTTTTGATGATGGGTTGAGTTTGTAGAGCTCATAAAAACCCCCGACTGGTTCGGGGTTTTTTATGGACAAACATTGGGCGCTGCGGATTCAGTATTTGAGAGGATCAATGAGGATTCTCGCGTTTTGATCGTTTTGATGCAGAAGGCTGTAGTTATGGTCGTTTTTGAGCGGCTGATATCGTTTTGATGCGGTCTAGATAAATCACTATGAATGTTCGTTTTTATGCCGTAGCTGCAAAAAATATACATTTTTAGGCGGCGGAACTCGAATTTCATCGTTACTCTCTGTATGAAGCGGATGATTTGGCTGATTTTAGAAGGAGAGTGGTGTGAGTGAGTTTCCCATAGACCCGATCGGTGCTGCCTGGCTCGCAACAACGTTCGACGTGCGGCCGATGGCACGGCTACCTGTGTTAAGTCAGGCTGGTGGTCGACGGTCAACTCAAGTCGAAGATGGTTTTCGTCTTGAGACCTATCCAGAAAACATGCGCCCCGATCCGGACCTCCCATCTCATCTGCAATTTCATCTGCGGCATGAGGTCCCCAACCTCGAATTCTTGATCAGACTATTCACCAAGGTGGGTCCTGCACCGGTACAAGACTGGTTGAATGAGGAGCCCACCGGCCAATATGCTCGCAGGTCGGCGTTCTTGTTTGAGTGGCTCACTGGCGAGCGGTTGCAGGCGCCAGAACCCATAGGCGGCAAATATGTCGATGCCATCAACGCCGATCTGATGGTGGCGGCTTCTCCCGAAGAGGCGGTGAAGGTGCCGCGTTGGCGAGTGAATGACAACCTGCCTGGCTCGAGCTACTTCTGCCCAATGGTAGTCAAGACAGCAGCCTTCAAGTCTGCGGCGGACCTCGATGTGCCCCACCTTTTCAGTCAACTGACCGCAGAGTTTGGCGAAGCGCTTCTGCTGCGCGCCGCCGCATGGATGACGCTTAGGGAAAGCAAAGCCAGCTTCGCCATTGAAGGGGAGGCAGATCGTTCTACGCGTATTCAGCGTTTCGCAGATGTGTTGGCGCGACGAACCGGTCAGGGCGAACTACCGCTCACCGATGCTGCCCTTGCTGAGATGCAAGAAGAAATCCTTGGGGCAGTGACCACACTGACACGCCTGGGAATTCGGCAATCTCCGGTGTTTGTTGGCGAAACTGTCCGCTATCAGGAGATCGTCCATTACGTCGCTCCCCCGGAGAGCGACCTGGAGCGGATGTTGGAAGGCATTCGTGTCTTTCTAAATCGCACTCGAGGGCAATCCCCGGTCATGCGCAGTGCTGTAGCAGCGTTCGCGTTCGTTTATATCCATCCGCTGGCCGATGGCAACGGCCGAATCCATCGCTTCCTGATCAACGATATTCTGCGTCGTGATGGAGTCATTCCAGACCCGGTGATTCTTCCGATTTCGGCAGTTATCACCGACGACTCTGCTGAGCGGCGTCTGTATGACAGCGTGCTGGATCAAGTTTCAAAACCGCTCATGCAGGGCATACGAGACCAGGTGGCATTCGCCAGTACTCGTACACATTATCCCGACGGCGTGGTCTCGAATATCGAATTCACAGGCCAGGATCAGGCCCGCCCAATGTGGCGGTATCCGAACCTGGGGCCACATGTTGTTTTCATGTCCAACGTCATTCGCCGCACCATCACCGAACAGATGCGTGAAGAGTCGCGGTATTTGCGCAGCCACATAAGGGCCCGACAGGCAATCAAGGAGGTCGTTGAGATGCCTGATCTGCAGGCTGATCGGCTTTTGCGATCCATAGAGCAGAACGAAGGGAAGCTGAGCAACGTATTGGCAAAAGAAATGCCCGTGCTGGCAAGGCCGGATATTTGGGCCGCCATTATAGAAGCTGTGGCTCAGTCGGTTCGGGAGGAAGAGCCGATAGACAGTGGTGTGAGTGATCGATACCACCCGAATCAGCCAGTGGGTCGGTGACCGACTTATGCAAAGAGCCCCGATTGATTAGGGGCTTTTTTATGCGTGCGTTTTTGAATGTACGTGACGGCGCTACTGGTTGAGATTATTCATCGGCGCGTCCAATGCCTTCACCACATCTTCAATGATTGCCTTGCACATATCC
>JALYPE010000633.1 GCA_030856525.1 Pseudomonadota bacterium
GCTCAGTAATTCCGATTATGCGCTTCAGGTCATGGCGGTCGGTCAGCCGTTCGATGAACTGACGCTGGTGTGCGAAAGGATTAAACCCCAAGCGCTCGTGCTTTTCTCCAATCACGCACCCGCCGCACAGCTGCCACAGCTGCTGGATCGACTGGCGATGAGCATTGATTGTCAGCTGCTGCTGGCAGGCGAGGTCGTCGAGCTGGCGCAGGAAAACCTGATCGGATCATCAATCGGCTGCCTGGGAAGTGAGGGAACGCAGATGCGCCAGCGTCTGAAACAGTTTCTGGCTGGCGGCCTGGACACTTGAGGCAGGCGAAGTAAATCAGAGGTGCAGAGCGGGGTGGGTGAGGCGATGCTGCTGAAGGATGTACTGGCGCAGGCGCTCGGTTTCGTCTTTGTCGCCCTGGTTCAACTGATAGGCAAAGTAACCGCGATCTGTTTCTTTTTCGAAAGTGCCACGCAAGGCGATGCGCTCATAGCCAGAAGGGCTGAACCAGAGCGCGAAGTGCTTGGGAGGTTTGGTCTTGTTGCGCACTTCCAGCAGAACACCTTTGAACGACACCTCGTGCACCCACATCGTACCAGGCTGGCCGCTGGCATTCTCCAGCGCTACCGGCTCTTCAAGAACCAACCGCCATGGCCGAATCATCGGGCCGTCTTCGTAAATGCTGGGAACGCCCAAACGAAGATGCAGCGCATGAAATTCGTCTTCCACCAGATGCAGCGGAAAGGTCATTTGCTGATTGTCGAAGTTGGCTTGAATAGTCACTTGCTCATTTGCAGCAAGGCGCGTCAGCAGATCACGAATCTGTGAACCCCCGTTGACCAGCAGGCTCGACGTCGCATCCCGTACATTGAGTTGCGGGTTGTGCTGCATGGTCTGGATGAAATCCAGCTCATCCTGGGTCAAGAGCGTATCGCGTTGCATGATCTACTCGAAAAAAATGATAACAAAGTCATCGGTGATTGTAGTTAATGACTATTAATTCGCATTTTAGTTTTTGCCGTTGGTCGCTTTTAATGCGGACAACTCCCTTTGCAGCTCTGCCACTTGCGCCTCAAGCTGCGCTACGCGCTGTTGAGCCTTGACTTGCAGAGTGACATCTTTTTGCACGCCAACGAAATAAGTCTGGCCGTCGCCCGGATTTTTTACCGTTGAAAGCGATAACTCGTTCCAGAACGGCGTTCCGTCCTTGCGATAATTGTGCAGGACCTCGCGGCAGGAGCCGCCATGATCGAGCGTCTCGCGAACTACGCGCAGGGCCGCTTGATCCCGATCTCCAGCCTGCAGAAAACGGCAATCCTGATAGAGGATTTCTTCGCCTGAGTAGCCTGTCAGGCGTTCGAATGCGGGGTTCACGTAAATCAGGATGTTGTCCTGCTCGCCTTCTTTTTCAGCGATCACAATGCCTTCGTTCGACGCATTGATGACTATTTGCAGCAACTGCGCATTGATCATTTGCAGAGTCCTTTGCGGGTGATTGATCGTCTGCATTCTAAAAGAACATTAAGGGTCGTGCTGTTAAGATCCCTCTCTTTATCAAGCTTCAGGACCCGATTGATGAAAGTTGCCATCCTTTCCGGCTCGGTGTACGGCACGGCCGAAGAAGTCGCCCGTCATGCTGCCAGCATTCTGAAAACTGCCGGCTTCGAGACGTTCTACAACTCGCGCGCGTCCCTTGCAGAGCTTCATGCATTCGGCCCGGACGCTTTTCTCGCCGTGACTTCGACCACCGGCATGGGCGAGCTGCCCGACAATCTGCAGCCTTTGTATTTCGCCATCCGCGATCAGTTGCCGGCGCCATGGCGTGGTTTGCCGGGGGCCGTGATCGGCCTGGGCGATGCCAGTTATGGCGATACTTTTTGCGGCGGTGGCGAGCAGATGCGTGAACTGTTTGCCGAGTTGGGCCTGCGTGAAGTGCTGCCGATGCTGCGCCTGGACGCCAGCGAAAGTGTCACGCCGGAAGCCGACGCAGAACCCTGGCTGGCTGAACTGGTCGATGCACTAC
>JALYPE010000634.1 GCA_030856525.1 Pseudomonadota bacterium
ACCAGAACGCTGTGCGGCGGGATGCTGCCAACGCCTTGTGCGCCGTAAGCCAGTTCGCTCGGCACGTACAAACGCCATTTGCTGCCGGCGTTCATCAGTTGCAGGGCTTCGGTCCAGCCGGCAATCACGCCGCCAACCGGGAATTCTGCTGGCTGACCACGATCGTAGGAGCTGTCGAACACAGTGCCGTCGATCAGGGTGCCGTGGTAATGCGTACGCACGGTGTCTTCACGCGAAGGCTTGGCGCCTTCGCCAGCGGTCAGCACTTCAAATTGCAGGCCGGAAGCCAGAGTGGTAATACCGTCACGCTTGGCGTTTTCAGCCAGGAACGCAAGACCTTCGCCAGCAGCCGCTTCGGCTTTGGCAGCCGCTTCAGCCTGCATGATTTCGCGGATGACCTTGAAGCTGGCGGACATTTCTTCCTGACCCACACGGCTCGGCTTGCCGGCGAACGCGTCGGTCAGACCTGCCAGAATCGCATCCAGATTAACGCCCGGTGGTGGGTTGTCGCGCAGCTGGTCGCCCAACTGACGGCCAATGCCGTAGCTGACGCGAGTTTCGTCGGTGGACAGATTTACTTCGGACATGACACTGCTCCGCTGTGCGGACGGCCCGGGAACTTGCCGTGCGTGCACAGCGCGTCCCGGAGCGCCCGGAACCAAAAGGGCCAGCAGACTAGCACAGATGCCATCGCGTTGATCAGAGGAGCCAGCGTTACCAGGTAGACCGGAAGGCGATTGGCACTTTCAGGCTCTCTCCCGCACTGCCCAGCCCGCACATTTCGTCATGCACCGAGGTATGCACCAGATTGAATTGCACTTTGGGGCAAGCATGCAGCACTTGCCGCGCGTGCTCGACTGAACGCAGGTGAAACGCCTTGCCACGATCATCGCTTAATGGATACGCCGCACCGTGCATGCGCGCCTCCAGCAAGTAGATCCCACCTTCCATCGAGATAAGGTTCAGCTCATCGACCTTGCCGGCGATGGCATACGCATTCAACTCTTGCAGGTTCATCAAAACACCCCACGCTGTCGCGAGACCGTATCCTTACAGGGATAGGCTCCGGCGCATCAAAGCACAAGCGGCAAACGACACCGCTCGTCTGGTTGCACCAGGCTCGTCGCGACAGTGCTGCAGGGTTAGTGCTTGGTCAGCTTGTCCAGATAACCCATGGCGAACGCCGATACCACGAACGTCATATGAATGATTACATACCACTTCAAATGCTCAGGATCGACATTCTTGGCATCCATGAAAATCCGTAGCAAGTGAATCGAAGAAATCGCCACGATGGACGCCGCGACTTTCATCTTCAACGAAGATGAATCCATGGTACCCAGCCAGTTGAGCTTTTCCTTGCTGTCATCAATATCCAGCTGCGACACGAAGTTTTCGTAACCGGAAATCATCACCATCACCAGAAGACCACCCACCAGCGCCATGTCGATCAGCGACAGCAGCACCAGAATCAGCTCGGATTCGGCCATGGCGAAGACGTTGGGAATGACGTGGAAAACTTCCTGAAAGAATTTCAGCGCCAGGGCCAACAGGCCGAGAGACAGGCCAAAGTAGATCGGCGCCAGCAGCCAGCGGGAGGCGTACATTGCGTTTTCGATAAAGCGTTCCATTGAATCTCACACATTGGGCTGGAAATGGCGGCGAGTATAGCAGTCACCCGCCGCTCCCCAGAAGCAACCGGTAACAAGCGGACACAAGCGCAAATATGCGGAAAATCCGTAGCCTGCGAGCGGGTGACGAAGTCTTTCTGCTAGTGTCCCACTCACTGACACTTCAGCGATATCGGACAGGAAAACTGGAAAATGGATGTGCGATTGCCTTTAACGAGCGCCGGAATCTGCATGGCGCTGCTGATGAGCGGCTGCTCGCCCAGCGATGAAAAACGTCAGGTCAGCCTCGACGAGAAAACCGTGCAGTTCGAACAGTCGGTGAATGCGATAGAGGATCCACAGCTGCGGACAGCCGTGGCCGAACTCGGCGGTTCGTTGATACTGCTCGAACGCGCGCAACTCAAGCTCGACAGCAAACCGCTGGAAACCGAGTACAGCGAAGACGTACTGGCGGTCCTCAAGCACTACCCGACGCCGCAAGCGCTCGTCGATACCTTCATCAACGGCCTGTTTGTGCTGCACAAGGATTCCAGTTCCGATTACCTCACAGACCTGCAGCCGGTCTTCCCTTTCAGCTTCAACATTCCGGACACCTTTCTGTTTCCCCATGGCCTGGAATGGCAGTCGGTGATGCTCAGCGACAAACGCGTCATCCCGTTCCAGCCGGAGTGGTCGGAAACCGATCCGGGCATCCAGCTCAGCCCGTCCAGTTCGAACCTGACCAATCCGGATGACTTGACGGTGACCTACCCCTTCATCGATGGCCTGGACGTGGACAACAAAAACCAGCCACAGCCGATAAGCCTGCAAGGCAAAGTGGAAGTGATCGCACCGCGTCGTCTCTACAGCTTTGATCTGAGCAAAAAGGATGTCGGCCAGACCCGTAACAACGACAACCTCAGCGTCACTTTGCTGAAACTGGAAAACAATTACGCCGAAATAGAGTTTCACAACAGCTTGCCGCTGGCGGCCGAAGTGGCCGAGACGCCGCTCAATCCGCTGATCGTTCAGGCCAAGGACAACACCGGGCAATTTCTCGCACGCTCTGGCGCGATCAATGAAACCCCGGCGCAAATCGCCTTCTACGAAAAACAATTGGCAAAACTGCAGGCGCAGAAGACCTGGAGCGACACGTTGGCAACCCAGTTGAAGCAAGAGCAACGGGCCTTTGACCAACTACAGGACAAGCAGTACACGAGGGTTTATTTCAACGGGCCAATTGAAACCCTTGAAGTCAGTTTGCTGGATTTCTCGACGGTCACCGTGACGCGCAAAGAGCTCGACCTGCCGGTGCGACGCTTCGACCCGCACACCACGCAAAAAACCGTCGCGCCATTGGCACTGCCGGTGGTGGTCTACGACGATCAGGTTCCAACCTGGCTTAAAGGCGCAGCGCTAAATGAGGAGCAACTGAAAAAGGGCGTGAGCATTCGCCAATCCGTGGAAGACCCAGGCGCGGCGACCATTGAATTCAGCCATCCGAAAAGCTTCAACGACGAGCTGTTGGGCACTGCCCTCAACCCCGGGGAAAGCCCGGTGACGTTCTTTACCGGCGATGGCTCCGGCAAGCGCGATGAACCCATTGAAC